>JBPEXP010000441.1:0-16477 GCA_052031475.1 Flavobacteriaceae bacterium
GATTTCCATCCCGGCTTCTTTGTCAATCAGTCGGGAAGTAAGTACAGCGGTCCGGTGGATGTACGGTTTTATCATCTCGTGGCATGCCAGGAGGTTTTGCTTGCTATACGCCGACATATCAAAATTTGCTTTCACCTCAATCTCCAATTAATTGTCAGGCATCGAGTTGTGCCATCTAAGGCTTTCCATGATTTTCCTGATGTCATTTTGTAAATAAACGGCAGCAGGATAGATGGAATCGTAGTTGGGCTTGGCGTAGAAGTATAGGGATCCTGTTAAAAAGTGTCTGACGCTATCGGTCAGGTAGAACTGAGCCTGGGAAGCGGCATCGCCCTGAACCTCATAATACATGCCATAAACCTGATCAGTTCCATTTACAAAGGGTTGTTCAATTATATTATCCGCTTTTACAACGTGTTCATAGGAGAGTTTTTGAGCATCAGAGAGGAGCCTGTCCAGGTTTCCGTCTACTTCTTTATATGTGATAAATATGGATCCTTTCATCGAGGGATAATCAAGCCTGAGCGAGGTGCTGTCACCAGCCTTTATCTCCGCCTGCTTGTTTAACTCAAATTGGTAGTGTTCTGCCCGGTAAATCTCACTTTCCCCTTGCTGATAATCCAGGCGGAGCATTGCTTTGGGCTTTGGCAGCACCTCTTCCCTGCAGGATCCCAGGAGACATATAAGCAAGAACAGGATAAGGGAGGCACTAAGACGCATGGGGCAGGGTTACTTTTATCTGTTTAAGTCTTTTTTTATCCAGGCTTTCGACCAGGAACTCAAAATTATTGAATCGAACTTTTTCTCCTCTTTTCGGGAAGCTTCCTGCTATCTCCAGCACAAAGCCGGCAATGGTTTCAGACTCCCCCTTTTTCTCTTCAAACAGATCTTCATTTTCGATCTTTACCACCCGGTAAAATTCTTTAAGCGTGGTCTTTCCATCAAATACGTAGTTGAAATCATCGAGTTTGGAATAGACCAGGTCCTCGTCGTCAAATTCGTCGCTGATATCTCCTACAATCTCTTCAATGATATCCTCCAGGGTTACTATTCCCGATGTTCCCCCGTATTCGTCCACCACCACAGCCAGGTGGTTTTTCTTGTCCTGAAATTCCATCAGCAGGTCATCCAGTTTTTTATTTTCAGGAACAAAATAGGGTTCTCTGATCAGTGAGATCCAATTGAATGTCTTGCGATCTATATAGGGCAGCAAATCTTTTACATAGAGGACTCCCAATACCTTATCCAGGTTTTCCTGGTAGACGGGGATCCTGGAATAGCCGTGATTCCTGATCTCGGTTAACACCTCCGGAAATTTCATCTCCTCGCTCAGGGCAAAGATGTCTATACGGGGGCGCATTACTTGTTTGGTATCCGTATTTCCAAATGATACAATGCCTTCAAGGATCTTTTGTTCTTCCTTGGTTGTATCTCCCTCTGATGTGAGCTCGAGTGCCTGTGATAGATGATCTACACTGAGGTTGGATTTTTGCCTGCCCAGCTTGTTGTACAGCCACTTGCTGGAATTTCGAAGCGGCATGCTCAGCGGTGTAAATACGAAGTCGAGAACCTTTATAGGGTACGCCATAAAATAAGCAAAGGTTCGCCTATTTCGGTTGGCGTATATTTTTGGCAATATCTCGCCGAACATAAGAATCAGGAAGGTTGCGACCACTACTTCGAGAAGGAAGCGCACCGAAACCACTCCGAGAATTACATAGCTGATGGAAGCAAAGATGGTATCTCCGATCGTATTAAAAAGTAGTACTATGCCTATGTTAATAGCGTTGTTGGCTACAAGAATGGTGGCCAGAAGCTTCTTGGGCTTATTCAGCAATCGGATTATTAGCCTGCTTTGTGTAGACTTTTCTTCCTGGATCTCCTTGAGCTCGGTAGCCGAAAGTCCGAAGAATGCCACTTCTGCGCCGGATACTAACGCAGAACACAATAGCAGCAGTACTAATATCGAAAACTCGATCGCCAGGGCTCCATTTATAAGAGGTAATCCAGCCAGAAAACTAAAGGGATCAGGATCCAATTGCAAGAATGGTTTTTATGTCAACGCATCAAAAAGGCAAATCGTCTTCGGGTTCAGGTTCGCTAACCTGAGCTTTGTCTTTGGGGGAGTTGGCAGAAGTGGTCTCAACAGGATTCCTGGAAGCCATTGGTGCGGATCCCTGCATGCTGTCCTGTTTGGTGGAAAGAAAGGTAAAATCCTGCACGTGTACCTCAGTGGTATAACGGGTATTACCGTCTTCGCCCTGCCATTGCCTGGTCTTGAGCCTGCCTTCCACGTAGATCTTATCGCCTTTGCTGAGATACTTTTCGCAGATCTCTGCCGCCTTGTTGCGCACTACGATATTGTGCCATTCTGTATTGGTGATCTTTTCCCCGGTTTGTTTGTTGGTGTAGGTCTCGTTGGTAGCGATAGGAAAGCGTCCAACGCAGTTCCCACCCTCGAAATAATGCAGCTTAACCTCATCTCCCAGATGCCCTATCAGCATCACTTTATTCAATGTTCCGCTCATAATTATAGAATTCTGTCAAAAATACGAATTTTTAAATGTTTTGATGAAGTCTGCAATGGGTACCGGCACCGGATATTGATCCAATTTTTCCACGGGGATCCCATGCTCAAATGATTCGCTGGTTTCTACGATCCAGAATTTTGTATGAAGGCGCTGATGGGATAATTTATGTATCGTTTCAGAATCATCAGCCTCGTATATAGCCTCAAAGTCGCTTACTTTTAATAATTCGTTACAATGGTCGCTCACTCTTTCAAGATCGGCAATGCGGGTGGTCTCAAGAAGTGGAAACTCGTATAACTGTTTCCAGATATCATCGCCAATTCGCTGCACCAACCTGGTATGATTATTCGTGTCTATCCCGACCAGATAATTGAAATACCGGTCTTTTACTTTATTGTTTCTGATTTTTACCGGTAGATGTGATACCCTTCCTTCCGAGAGTGCCTTACAGCTTTGTTTTAAGGGACAGCTGCTACAATCAGGATTGGCGGGGGTACATTGTACTGCGCCAAACTCCATAATAGCCTGGTTGTAATCCCTGATATTATCAGGATCGATTACTTCCCTTGCCAGTTTCTTAAAATATTTGGTGCCACCCGAGCTGTTTATAGCAAGGTCTACACCAAAATAACGGGCAAGTACCCTGTAGACGTTGCCATCTACAACCGGCTCCGGCCTGTCAAAACAAATAGAGGCAATGGCACTGGCCGTATAATCTCCTATTCCGGGCAGCTTGATAAGTCCGTCGTAATTATCCGGGAACTTCCCTGAAAAATCTGAGGAAACAATCTTCGCGGTTTTCAGCAAGTTCCTGGCCCTGGAATAGTATCCCAGTCCCTGCCACAATTTTAAAACCCGATCTTCATCGGCCCTGGCCAGGTGATGCACCGTTGGAAATTCTTCCCTGAACTTGAGGTAATAGGGTATGCCCTGCGCTACCCTGGTTTGCTGAAGGATGATCTCTGACAGCCAGATATGGTAGGGATCTTTGGAAGTACGCCAGGGCAATTCCCTCTTATTTTTTGAGTACCAATCCAGTATTGCTTCAGAAAATTTCATCCCAAAAATAATAAGCGACAAAACTAAGAGTTTATATACTTAAAATTAGCTGTTTAAGAGAATCAAATAAATATAATTTATATATTTGCAAGCCTGAAAAACTTACAATAAACTAAAATTTAAACATGACGAAAGCAGATATTGTATCTAGAATCTCAGAAAAACTGGGAATTGAAAAAGGAGATGTTCAAGCGACTGTCGAATCTTTTATGGAAGAGGTTAAATACTCATTGGAAAATGGTGACAATGTCTATTTAAGGGGCTTTGGCAGCTTTATCATCAAGAAAAGAGCAGAAAAAACAGGACGGAACATTTCTAAAAACACTACTATCAAAATCCCCGCTCATAATATTCCGGCGTTTAAGCCAGCCAAAGTTTTTGTAGAAGGAGTGAAGAGCAACGTGCGAGTAGAGCAATAGAAATCACACTAAAGAAAGGAAAACCATATGCCGAGTGGTAAGAAAAGAAAAAGACATAAGGTAGCTACCCATAAGAGAAAGAAAAGAAGGAAACCTAACCGTCATAAGAAAAAGTAGTTTTCACAACTACTTTTTCGTTTTATACGTTCATTGACATAGAAATTCCTATAGGATTTCGGCGGGTTATTACAACCTGTAAATAGAATTGTTTAATCCATCCGCCTCAGGCGGATATAAATTGAATCAGGTGAATAGAGAATTAATCGTAAGATCTGATTCTAACGCCGTCGATTTTGCCTTATTAAAGGATGGGAAACTCATAGAACTTCACCGTGATGAAGACGACAATAATTTCAATGTAGGCGACATATTGTTTGCCAAAGTTCGCAAACCGGTTACCGGACTTAATGCAGCTTTTGTAAACGTCGGATATGAAAAAGACGCCTTTCTTCACTATCACGACCTGGGACCTCAGCTGTCTACAATGTTGAAGTTCATTAAAAGAGTTAGTACAGGCAGGTTAAAAGATTACCGCCTGAAGAATTTTCCATTCGAAAAAGATATTGATAAGAATGGCAGCATTAATAATGTGATTAAAGCCAATCAATCTCTTTTGGTTCAAATAGTAAAAGAGCCCATATCAACAAAGGGGCCCCGAATTAGCTCCGAACTGTCCATTGCAGGGAGATACCTGGTCATGGTGCCGTTTTCTGACCGCGTTTCTGTTTCTCAGAAGATCAGCAGCAGAGAAGAAAAAGACAGGCTTAAGCGCCTGGTAAAAAGCATCAAGCCAAAAGGTTTCGGGGTAATCATAAGAACCGTTGCAGAAGGTAAAAAAGTAGCCGAGTTAGACAGAGATCTGCAGAACTTGCTGAGCAAATGGTCAGCAATGTGTAAGAAATTGTATAAAGCTCCCACCCCATCGAAAGTACTGGTTGAATTAAACAGGGCATCTTCTATCTTAAGAGATGTATTCAACGAAACATTCACAGGTATTTACGTAGATGATGAGACGCTTTACAACCAGATCAGGGATTACGTACACGAAATCGCACCGGAAAAGGAATCCATTGTAAAATTGTACAACTCCAAAGTTCCGATTTTTGAGAAATTCGGAATTGAAAGACAAATCAAAACTTCGTTTGGCCGTACAGCTTCCATGAGCAAAGGAGCTTACCTGGTAATTGAACACACCGAAGCTTTACACGTTATTGATGTAAACAGCGGCAACCGTTCAAACAAGGCAAAAAACCAGGAAGACACTGCCCTGGAAGTTAATCTTCTGGCTGCCTCGGAAATCGCAAGGCAATTGAGGCTGCGCGACATGGGAGGCATCATTGTTATAGACTTCATAGACATGGTTAAAGCAGCGAACAGGAGAAAGCTTTTTGACCATCTTAGAGATGAGATGAAGGACGACCGTGCCAAGCACAAGATCTTACCCCCGAGTAAATTCGGACTGGTGCAGATCACCAGGCAAAGGGTAAGGCCGGAAGTTAAGATCAAAACCACGGAGACCGACCCAAGTGGAAATGGCAAGGAAGTAGAAGCCCCAATCGTATTGATCGACAAGATCAATGTAGACCTGGAAACTATTTTAAAAGGCGAGCACAAGGATAAAGGCATAGTTTTAAACACCCACCCCTTTATCGCGGCTTACCTGACTAAAGGATTTCCTTCCATCAGATCCAAGTGGTTTATGGAGCATAAAAAGTGGGTTAAAATTCAACCCCGGGACGCGTATACCTATCTGGAATACCGGTTTATGGATAAACACGGTAATACCATACAATAATAGAAGCGACTTCTTTAAAAGAGGTCGCTTTTTTTATGCTCTGAACTGAATGATATCACCCGCTACTGATATAATTCATATCTTAATTCACATTTTTACTATCACTAATATGCTAACTCCCGCTATCATGAAATCACGCATTCCTTTTTTCTTTGCGCTTCTGATCGCTTTAGGCTGTGCGGAATCAGAAGGCCCTGATACATATGCCCAGATCCTTGATAATGCTCCCTCCATTGAAGGCCGGAAGGAATACCTGGACTCGCCCTTCCTGGCTGCCGGAAACAGGCTCTACATGGTTGGCCATCAAAACGGGAGCTTCCCGGAATTGGGTTGGCACGTAAAAGGCGAGATGGGAGGCGTATGGCTGCACCCGATAAAACTGATGGATGGCTTTGATGTTGAGATCGAAACAAACGATAATACCTATGATTTGTCACGAGCTTCATCTTTCGTCAATTATCCTTCTGCCAATATGCACAGCTACGCTGATCTGGTGCCCGGACTGGAGTTAGAACGCTGGAATTTTGTACCGGACGGCAAGGAAGGAATGACGGTGCAATTTCTCATTAAAAATACATCGGACGACAAGAAAGATCTTCGTTTTAAACTAACGGCCCATGCAGACCTGATGCCGGTATGGCTGGGAGAACGTACCCAAATGGAAGACGGCCAGGACAGCGCGGATTTTAATACGGATGCCGGTGCCTGGGTAGTGAAGGACGGCTCCAGTCCGTGGTACTTGGTATACGGCCTGGATATCCCGATTGAAGACTCTGCCGAAGAAGCTAATGAACTGCTCGGGAAAGGAACATCTAACTCCCTTTCTACCTCAATTTCCGTAGAGGCAGGTTCCCAGCAAACCATTAGCCTGGTTATCGCCGGATCAACGGAATCTGAAACTAATGCCCTTGATACTTTTAAGGACCTGCAATCAAATGACAACCAGTACCTCATTGAAAAGAGCAAGAGGCTGGCCGATATAGCTTCGCGCTCAAAGCTGACCATTGAAGACAAGGATCTGCAACAAACCTTTGAATGGTTAAAATACAATTGCGACTGGCTGGTGAGGACCGTCCCCGGACTTGGTACCGGTATCGCGGCCGGAATTCCGGACTATCCGTGGTTTTTTGGCGTAGACAGTGAATATGCCCTGAGAGGTTATATGGCCATAGGCCAGTCTGATGTGGTGCACAAAACGATCCGGCTGATAGACAGCGTGTCCAATGCCGTAAACGGAAACGGCAGGATTATTCATGAAATGTCTACCAACGGAGCGGTATTCAATGAGGGCAACATCAACGAAACACCACAGTTTGCCTCGCTTATCTGGGAGACCTATCTCTGGAATGGAGATAGGGAATTCCTGGAAAAATACTTTCCCACCATTGAGAAAGGACTCATTTGGCTGATGGAAGAAAACGATTCAGATGGCAATCTATTTCCCGACGGTTTTGGCATGATGGAAATTCACGGCCTGGACAGTGAAATGATTGATGTGGCAGCCTATACGCAGAGGGCTTTTGACGACGCCTCTAAAATTGCTGCCGTCTTAGGCAAAGATGCAAGAGCCGAGGAATACAGCAAGATGGCCGCAACCTTGAAAGATAAGATCAACGCAGAATTTTGGTCCGAAGAATTTGCCTCCTATGCAGATTTTATCGGTACAGATCAACAGACACTTCATCTTATAGACGATGCGATAGTGCGTGCAGATACCTTGCAAAAGCCATGGGCCATCACAGAATTGGAAGAAACCCGCAAAACCATATTGGCTAATCCTTCGCGCCAGGCACGTCCTTTTGTTCTGCATCATAACTGGGTAGTAAATACCCCGATGGAAATGAAAATAGCCGATGAGGAAAAGGCCGTCAAAGCACTTGAAACTGCAGAGAAATTTGTGAATCCCTTTGGCGTGTTCGTAACCGGAATAGACCGTGATGAATCTGCAGGTTCGGATGAAGGATCATTTCAGGGAAGCAAGGTCTTCTCATATACGGGAGCGGTTATGACCTTGCCTACAGGCGTTCAGGCCATTGCTGAGAACAACTACGGCAGACCGGACAAGGCACTGGATTATCTGAAGAGGATGACGCGCACCTTCAGCTATGCGCTGCCGGGAAGCATGTACGAGGTAAGTCCAGATTACGGCATGATGGCCCAGGCCTGGAATATATACAGTTTTGCCATACCCATCGTTCAGCAATTCTTTGGCATTCAACCCAATGCAGCCGAAAAGAAGATTGTAGTCAGTCCATTGATGCCTTCGGAATGGAAAGATGCATCGCTTGAAAATGTATTGATAAAAGACAATGCCGTGTCTGTATTTTACAAGGAGACGGAACAGGCAATCACTGTTGAGATTGTACAAAATCAAGGCGACTGGGAGATAGAATTACGCCTGCCGGCCATTGACGGTAAAGATTACCGGCTGGTAGATGGGAATGCTGAAAGGCAATCAGAAGATTCTTTCGTAATATTCAGGGGAAGTGGCGAGCGTTTAGTCGTAGAGTCAGAAAAATAGCAACAGAAGTATAATAGTCAAGTTGCTTATGAAGTCCATGTCTTCTTCCAAAAAAGCCTATACGCTGGCCGAGGCAAGGCGTAAAATGGAGTATTTCTGCAGCTACCAGGAACGATGCCATCAGGAGGTCAGGGAAAAGCTAAGAGGGATGCGAATGATCCCCGAAGCCGTAGACCGGATAACGGTCCATTTGATCCAAAATGATTTTCTCAACGAGGAACGCTTCGCCATGCAATATGCACTGGGAAAATTTCACACTAAAAAATGGGGAAGGAACCGTATCGCCTTTGAGCTTCGAAAAAGGGAAATCTCAAAGTACAATATTAAAAAAGCTCTTCAACAACTGGAAGATAAAGAGTACGCGGCCACTTTTGAAACCCTTTCCTTAAAGAAGTGGCAGCAACTTTCAGCTGAATCCAGCAGTGAAAAGAAGAAAAGAAAACTGTACGACTATTTGACCTACAGGGGATGGGAAAGCGATCTGATCTACGCCAGGATCAACGAATTGGCTCGTAACAACAAGTAACCCGTCCTTTTGGAATTAACCTAATAATAATGTAGCTCCGCATCTTTTCGTTGATTATCAGCAACTATTTTGTAAATTTGCTACCTCAAATAAAATGTCATTGTCATGAAACCGAAAGTAACTACCGACTTTCAGCATGGAAAGGCTCAAATATTCAAAAATCCTTTTTTGGAAAGCCTGACGAAGACAAATCCTGTACAGAACATCATTGTCTACGGCATAACCATTATTGGTCTGCTTGCCCTGGCGATAGTGAAAATAGGCTTGTCGCCCTGGGCGGTAGCCGGTCTTTTCCTATTCGGGGTATTTTTCTGGACCTTTGCCGAGTATATGCTCCATAGATATGTGTTTCACTGGGTCACTGAAGCCAAATGGTCTCAGCGCTTCCACTTTATTATGCACGGATCCCATCATCAATATCCAAGGGATGAGGAAAGGCTGCTTATGCCACCTGTTCCTGGTTTGATCATGGCTTCCATGCTATTCGGAATTTTTTTCCTGATATTCTGGCTGCTGGGTATACCAAAATTAACTTTTGGTTTCTTCCCTGGCTTTTTCAGCGGCTACCTGATGTATTCATTTGTGCACAGGGCAACCCACATTATGAGACCACCAAAAAGGTTTAAAAATCTCTGGCAGCACCATAGTCTGCACCATTACCGTTATCCGGATAAGGCCTTTGGAGTGTCTAACACCCTCTGGGATCGAGTCTTCGGGACAATGCCTCCAAGCCGCAAAAAAGAGAGCAGCAAAGAGCTGGCCTAATCAGCCCATAGATTTCATCCGCTCAAAAGGAGCCGACCTGTCAAACAGGTAGCGGTAGGTAGTGTGAATTTTACGCACATCGCCTCCCACCTGCTTTACCACCAGGATCATTTTTCTGTTAAAATCGCCAATACCCTGCATCTCTATGGTCTTGTATTGCGGGCAGTCTTTATTAGCCTTGTTGGCCAATGCGCGGATAATGGCGCCGTCTACCCCTTTACCCTGGTGCTCTGGGACAACGCCGAAGATCAGGCCCAGCATTTTTCCGTCCTTAATCCTCGATTTATACCATAGGAATTTCAGTTTACCTATAAGATCCAGTTTTCCATTGACATATTTGAGCACCTGATTGACCTCGGGAATATTTACAAATATTGCTGCGGGTTCACCCTTGTAGTAAGCCAGCCAAATAATTTCCTCGTGGATCACAGATTTCAGGCGTTTCATAATTGCCCTGCCCTGTTCCTGGGAAATGGTCGATACGCCTTCATGGTTGACCCACGCCTTGTTGTACACCTCTATGATGTCCGCCGTATACCGGTCAAAATCCTTTATTCTGAAATGTTCCAGGGTATAATCAGGGTTCTGTGAGATCATATCGGCCTTGTAATGAAGCCTCGGATGAAAGGGTTCGGCAATTAGTTTAACAAAGGTGTAGTGTTCAAAATACACCTGGAACCCGTAATTTTCAAAGAGTTTGCCGTAGTAAGAAAAATTGTAATTGCACTGGTAATTGGGTTCCAGGTCAAAGCCTTTAGTGAGTAGTCCCCACCATTTGTCGCGTCGCCCAAAATTAATAGGGCCGTCCATGTATGTGGCTCCCTGCTTCTGCAACCAATTCCTGGCCGTATCAAATAGCAGGTCGGCTGCTTTTTGGTCATTTACCGATTCAAAAAACCCGATGCCTCCCGATATTTCTTCCTTAGCATCTTGTCCCCGCTTTCTGATAATAAAAGCAGCTATGCGCCCAATGGTCTTGCCGTTGTGTTCTAAGAGCCATCGTTCACAGCTGCCATGCTCAAAGCTCTTGTTCTGCTGTGGGTCAAAGATGGCTTCTACTTCCTTGTCGATGGGCCTTATCCAATTCTTTTCGCCTTGGTAAAGCTGCACGGGAAACCGGATAAATCTCTTGCTGTCGTTCTTGGAGTTTACCTTTACTAACTGCATGAAACGGGAAAGCGTTTAAACTGTAAACATAAGGATAATTATGTTTTATTATCCAATGGATTCAAAGAAGCAATGGTGTAAAAAGTAGATATTAGACGCCCTGCAGGACCCTGTGGGTGCGCTCTATGGCCTGCTCATTCTTCCAGTCGATCCAGTTCTTCCCCCTGAACTTCCTCATAGCCATGTCATAATACCTCATAAACAGTATGTTGTATACCGCCTTGCTAAAATTTTTAGGGTTCCGGGCAACGGCTCTAAGACTCATTGAAAAACCTGGAGTAAGATATTTCATGTAGTGCCAGTAACCTTCCGGGATATAGAGCATCTCGCCGTGTTTTAGCTGTGCCCTGTATCCGCTGAGATGCTTCAACGCCGGCCACCTTTCGTAGTCAGGATTGGAAAAGTCTATACTTTCATGAGATATCAGGGAATGCGGTATTTTATACATGTATTTATTCTGGGACTGTGAAAACAAGACGCATTCCTTTTCACCAGCAAAGTGAAAGTGAAAAATATTGGCAAGGTCTATATCATAGTGCATGAAAGTTGAAGAATCCTTGCCTCCAAAGAATAGCATGGGCAGCCCCTTCATAAGTTTGAGACCAAAGTCCGGATAGTCAAAATCATCCCGAAGTTGGGGAACTTCTTTGAGTACATTCCAGAGAAAAATCCGGTATTTGGTAGGTTCATTTCTCAGCAGGTCTATATAATCAGACATCTTCATCCTGCTGTGAGGTTCATTAAACCCTTCCTTGTGATCTACAGGGCGATCGTCATATAGAGGAACAATCTTATCACCGGCAACTTTTTTGATATAGTCAAAATCCCATTTAGAATAAGCCGGCCATTGTACAGCCGCTTTTTCCACAATAACCGGTATCTGGGGTTTGAAGTATCCTTTTTTAAAGACTTCTTTGTCTATCCCAGATATTCTTGGAACTTCCTGCAGTTTCAAATCCGTAATATTTGGTCAGAGCGCAAAGATATAAAACTCTGGCTTTCGGGATTATAGGAAGCTAATCTATTTTTTGTGATTGTTTTTTCAGTTTGGCCTGTTCATTTCGATCAATTACATGACCCGGTCTGCTCCATTTTGGTTTTTCACCCAGGGACTGGTAGTTAGAATTGGCCGATTCTATTGTTGCCGGCTGAGGTGATTTTGCGAAGGCCTTCTGTGGATTAAGCCCCAGTTCTTGAAACATCAGCATGTCTTCACCCACATCAGGATTGGGGGTGGTAAGCAGTTTATCTCCGGCAAAGATCGAATTTGCCCCGGCAAAGAAACACAAAGCCTGGCCTTCCCTGCTCATATCTGTACGTCCTGCAGATAAACGAACCTGAGTTTGTGGCATAACGATCCGGGTAGTAGCTACCATCCTGACCATATCCCAGATAGAAACAGGTTCCATCTCCTCCATGGGCGTACCTTCTACAGCTACCAGGGCATTGATAGGCACTGATTCCGGTTGAGGATTCAATGAAGAAAGGGCCACCAGCATACCTGCCCGGTCATCCAATTCTTCTCCCATGCCTATGATACCACCGCTGCAAACGGTTACGTTGCTCTTCCTTACATTTTCAATGGTATTCAACCTGTCTTCGAAAGCCCTGGTCGATATCACATCCTTGTAGTACTCCTCAGAAGTATCCAGGTTGTGGTTATAAGCATATAATCCGGCTTCAGCCAGTCTTTTTGCCTGGTTTTCTGTCAGCATACCCAGTGTGCAGCATACTTCCATGTCCAGTTTATTAATGGTACGCACCATTTCCAAAACCTGGTCAAATTCTGGCCCGTCTTTAACATTGCGCCAGGCTGCCCCCATACAAACCCTCGAACTGCCTCCGGCTTTAGCTCTGAGCGCCTGAGCCTTTACCTGTTGTACAGTCATCAGTTCATTGCCTTCAATATCCGTGTGATACCTGGCCGCTTGTGGACAATAACCACAATCTTCAGGACATCCACCGGTTTTAATGGAAATCAGAGTGCTCACCTGCACCGTATTGGGATCGTGAAATTCCCGGTGTACACCGGCAGCCCGATAGAGTAATTCCATCATTGGCTGGTTATAGATTTCCAGTATTTCCTCCTTGGTCCAATTGTGCTTTATTTCGGCCATAATCCAGGTTTGTACAAAATCAAAAATAATCTTTAATCTTAATTTATGGGAGGATGCCGGATAAATTTCTGTTTCGCTTTACGATCTGGTCACGATCAGACTCTTTTTAGTAGAATACTTACCGCATTTCCTCCAAAACCAACGGCATTGACCAGAATCCGTTCTAGTTTGTCAGGGATTTTGACATTTTTCAGATAAGGCGGGGCAATAAATTCCTGATGCTGCAACATATGGATTGCCATATCTATGCTGAGCATTCCGGAGGCACCCAAACAATGTCCTATCTTCCATTTATTACTGGTAAGTGCAGGCTGATCCGAGCCAAAAATTGTATCGATAGCTTTTATCTCTGCCTGGTCTCCCTTGATAGTACCGGGTGCGTGAAGAACAACCACATCGATGTCTTTGGGCGAAAGATCGGACATGGCCATCTTCATTGACTCCTGAAGGCAATCGGCCTGTGCAGACAGGGAAACATTGTGCTGCAAGAGCTCAGATGCATACCCATAACCTTCAATAATGGCGAGACTATCTTCAGTACTTCCAAGTTCCAGACAGGCAATGGAAGCCGCTTCGCCAAGTACCATACTGTTAGATCTTTTCTCCAGATCCAGGGCCCTGCAAGGATAGTCCGGTATATTTCCGGATGGATTTTCAGCATAGATCTTCAAGGCCTGCATCTGCGAAATGGTGAAGGGGGTAAGTGATGCTTCGCTTCCTCCCGCGAGGAATCTCTTACTCATGCCGCCCCTAATCCAGGCTATGGCATTTAATACAGCGTGAAGTGAAGTAGAACAGGTGATGGAATGTGAGATCTCCGGACCCTTTAATTTCAGATCATGGCCTACCCAGGATGAGATATTGCCTAAGGTGGTGGTCGGTGAGGTGAGTGTAGGTGTACGTCCCTTCTGCAAAAAGCTTTGATGATATTTTTCAAAAAGGCTTGTTGCGCCCCTGGAAGACCCTATATTGATCCCAGCTTCAGCGTCCGAACCCCATCCTGATCGCTCTATTGCTCTTCTCGCCGTAAGAATGGCCAGCAACACGCTGCGGTCTAGCTGCCCGTACTTAGAGGTCGACAGTCTGAGGTCCTCCAATTCTTTGTTAACCTCAGCGGAAATGGCACCACCCCAGAGCTTCTGGGTTTTGGTGCTTATAATATTCAGGCAATGGGCCGGCGATTGATAGCTGTTCCAGCAATCTTCAGCAGTAGCCCCAAGGGCAGAAGTAGAGGCGATAGCCCTGATAGATATGGTTTGATTCAATCTGTTCCGAGTGTTTCGAGTGAGCCTTCAATAACCTGATAGACTTTTTCCATCTGTTTTCTAGTTGTGATGTATGGCGCATGTATGTAGACAGTATTGCCAAGAGGCCGTAGAAAAACTCCGTGATCCATGTAGTAATTATAAAGTCGGTCCCTGAAATTTCCATAGCGGTCGGCCTTGGTTTTCAAGTCCATGGCAAAGATGATACCGCATTGCCTGGTATTCTTTACCAATGGGTGATTGCCTATGTGCTCATTGAATTCACGATGCCAATCCATGGTCTTTTGGATCTGTTCTTGTATTTCTGAAGATTTCAGAAGGTCAATACCTGCCAGCGCAGCAGTACAAGCAAGAGGATTTGCTGTATAGGTATGCCCGTGAAACAACCCCTTGCTGATCTGATCGCTGTAAAAGGCATCATAGATCTGCTGACTGCAGCTGGTAACAGCCATGGGCATCAATCCGGCGGTAAGCGCCTTTGAAAGACAAATAATATCCGGATGAATTTGCAGGTGTTCGGAAGCAAAATTTTTGCCGGTCTTTCCAAATCCCGTCATCACCTCGTCGGCTACAGTAATGGTGCCGTGTTTTTTACACGCCCTCAGGATCTTCTCAAGGTGTTCGGCCTTATGTATCTTCATGGCAGCAGCCCCCTGAACAAGTGGTTCATAGATAAACCCTGCCACGTCTTTTTTTCCCAGCCTGGCTTCAAGCCAGGAAATCAAATCATCTATATTTTCATCCGTAGGTGCCGGAATGCGCTCCACCTCCAGCATCCACTGTTCAAACGCGCCGTTGTATACTGAAAGTCCCGACACAGACATAGATCCGAAAGTGTCTCCGTGAAAGGCCTCTTCAAACGCCAGCAGTACATTGCGTTGCTGCCCCGCATTATGGTGGTATTGAAGGGCCATTTTTATCCCTATTTCCGTGGCAGTAGATCCATTATCAGAAAAAAATAACTTGGACTGGTTTTCGGGTAGGATATCGAGTAGTTTTTCGGCAAGTTGCACAGCAGGTCTGTGGGTAAATCCACTAAAGACCACCTGGTCTAATTCTTTCATCTGCCTGCCAACCCTCTCTGTGATATATTCATTGCAATGCCCATAAACGCAAGTATACCAGGAGGCGATGGCATCTATATATTCATTGCCATCCAGGTCGTATAAATAAACGCCTTTGGCCCTCTCAATGCCAAGCATCTCCTGATGGAGCTTGTGTTGTGTAAGGGGGTGCCAAATTAATTCCCTATCCTGAGCAGATAATTTCTTCAAAAGCATTCCGCTAATTAAACCAGCGTTTATATCTTGCAAAGATGGGAAATAAACTTAAGACGCCCTATGCTTAGAAAGGCTATAGATCAGATGGTGCCCGACTATGACAAACTAAGGGATCACATTGTTTTTTTCCTTCTTTTATCGTATTCCTTTTTGTTGCGTTTCCCATTTGCTTTCCGCGATTACATAGACCGCGATGAAAGTACTTTTATACTGGTGGCACAGAATTGGGTGGATGGTTTCCTGCCTTATACGGCACTCTGGGACCTGAAGCCGCCTTTGACCTTCCTGTACTTTGCCGCTATTATTTTTCTCTTTGGTAAAAACCTGATCGCAATTCGCCTGGCAGGTATTCTAACGGTCGGCCTGATCGCCTTCTTCACCTATTTGATCGCCAAGATCCTGGCCGGCAAAAAGATCGCCTTCTGGTCTTCTGTTCTAACTGTTCTCTTAATAAGTGCCTTTGGCAGTTTACAAGGGGTAATGAGTGAACACATCAGTATGTTATTCTTCATGCCCGCCGTTTACCTGCTGATCAGATATAAAAATATTACCGCCTGCCTCATTGCAGGCCTTTTGATGGGTTCGACCGTGATGACAAAGATCAATCTGGCCTATCCTGCATTGTTTATCGGTTTGTATCTGCTCTACGTTCTTATTAAAAGCAAGGATAGATCCTCCATGTTTTTATCGATCGTGGCCTACGGTGCAGGAATTTTAGCAATAGTCGGATTGACGATACTTCCCTACTATCTCAAAGGGATTAGCTCGGTGTGGTGGAAGGCGGTGATCCTCGCACCTTTGGAATACGCGGCCAACCGGAGGGGGTCTCCTGTGAGTTTTATTCCACTTTTGATCTTCCTGGGTGGTCTCCTATATTACAGTTGGCGGAGCAAAATATGGGATCTGAAAGAAAGATCGGTTCAGATCCTTTTAGTGGCAATATGTGGTGTGGTAGTGGCTCTTTTCAGAGGTGGACTTATCAACGGGCATTATCTGATCCAGCTGCATCCCCTGTTGATCATTCCTGTGGCC
>JBPEXP010000442.1:0-3686 GCA_052031475.1 Flavobacteriaceae bacterium
TATGGACCCAGCTACCATTGCCGACATCTTAAAAATAGCGGCTCCACTGGTCATGGGTTACCTCGGGAGGCAGTCCAGTCAGCAAAGGATCAGTGATGCGGCCGGCATGAATAGCTTGCTGGGCAATTTGCTCGGCGGACAGCCGCAGCAGAATCAAAGCCTATTGACCGCCTTACTGGATGCCGATGGAGATGGCAGCGTTCTGGACGATGTGGCCGGAATGGTTATGAATAGTGGAAGGAAAAGAGGAGGCCTTGGCGGGCTGCTGGGCGGATTGTTCAGAAAATAAATCACTCAAAAATAGCCCTTAACACTATTTAACACGGCCGCCTGCCAACGCAGGCGGTTTTTTTGTATCTTCTAAAGGGTATTAAAAAAAGCGTTATGAAAAAAATTAAATGGGCTATCGTAAGCAGTTTGTTTGTCTTACTGATCGCCGCTTGTTCCGGTTCTAAATCAGCTCTGGACATCAGCAGCGAAGAGCAGGCTTTGTTTGAGCAGAAGGAAGAAGATACGGTTCGGATCGCAGATGAAGAAACTGAATACGAGATCGTTATTATAGAACCAGGCTTCTACAATTGGCTGGTAAGTGTAGCCCGGCCGGAAGGTTATTATTCACAGCATTTCCTGGAGAACAGGAATGAACTTCTGGTTCTTGAATGGAACCGTCGCGTAATCTTGCCCACTCAGTATGATCCTCAACTCTATATGTGGGAGATCAATTACGACCCTACCATCGATTACGGCTATGATGTAAACTATAAACTGTACAATTATTTTATATACTTCCAGCGCAAATACAATCAAAGATTAGGGCCCTTTATTCCTAGAATTTAAACCCTATATTTGCAGCCTTGTAATAGTGGGCCATGGAGAAGCTTAAAAAGCGTTGGGGTATCCATTCCAACTTCCAATTGCTGGTTATTTTAGTTGTTTTTGCCATAACGGGATCTGCTTCCGTATATGTGGCCAAACCATTCCTGGCCTGGATAGGAATGGACCGGGCTAATTTCCCCGATGCCTGGTGGAGCGGATGGGTCTACTGGACCTTAAGGCTGCTTCTGATCTTTCCTTTTTACCAGGTCTTGCTGGTAGCCTTCGGCTGGCTGTTTGGCCAATTCCGCTTTTTCTGGAATTTTGAGAAGAAGATGCTCAGCAGGATGGGACTTGGTTTCCTCTGGAAGTAATCTTTTGATTATTTGGGCTTTCTGATCAAATAGGAATAGACCCACATCAGCGTAAAGGAAGGGAACCAATCAAGTCCGGGTAAAAGCTCCTCAACAAAGGCCACCACACCTGCTATTTGACCAGGCCGTCCCTTATACATACGTGTCATGAGCCAGCCTGCAACCGGGGCCCAGATGAGATCTGATAATTCACCAATGCCCGGAATGAGCCACGACAGCATCCCGATTCCATCAAACAGCAATCCCAGCAATAAATACTTGATCTTCTTTTCTTTCATGGATGTTCGTTCATGGGCTTAAAATTGGAAAAAGCTATTGGTAATTTGCCTTTAGTGCAGGTGTGAACTGATCAGCTTCAGAAATTCATTCCGGGTCTCAATCTTTTCAAACTGGCCCCTGAAACCGGATGTCGTGGTCACCGAATTCTGTTTTTGCACGCCCCGCATCATCATGCAAAGGTGCGCCGCTTCAATCACTACCGCCACTCCTTTAGGTTTAAGCGTATCGTTAATACACTCCAGAATATCCTGCGTAAGCCGCTCCTGAACTTGCAGTCGCCTGGCAAAGACATCAACAATTCGCGGGATCTTGCTAAGACCTACAATGTGCCGCTCCGGTATGTAGGCTATATGTGCCTTTCCAAAAAACGGGAGCAGGTGGTGCTCACATAAGGAGTAGACCTCAATGTCCTTGATCAGGACCATCTCGTCATACTCTTCTTCAAACATGGCGCTCTTGAGGATTTCTACGGCATCCTGTTTATAACCCTGGGTGAGAAATAACATGGCCTTGGCTGCCCTTTCCGGGGTTTTTGCCAATCCTTCCCTGTCTACATCCTCCCCTATTTCGTCAATGATCCTGGAATACCGGTCTTTCACTTCATTGGTGATCTCGATGTTATATTCTTCTAAATGCTGATATGGCGACATTTTTCAAATAATTTTTTACAAAGTTTTAAAGGTAAGTCTTTCGTAAATATAATTGCTTACACAGATTGAATTAAACGGCCTTCAAATGAAGCCAAAATACCAAATTCTCCTGCCGGATCCTGAGGTTTCCGGTTTTGGAATTAGGGTGGTAATGATTACTTTCACTGCTTAATTGAAAATGCATGATAGAGGCCAGGAATATTCAAAAGTCCTTTGGAAAGCTCAAAGTATTAAAAGGCGTTGACCTGGAAATTGGCAAAGGAGAAATTGTCTCTATTGTAGGTGCCTCCGGTGCGGGTAAAACCACCCTGTTGCAGATCCTCGGCACGCTCGATTCCCAAAGCAATAAGAAAGAAAGCAGTTTGGTCATTAACGGCATCGATATCAATTCGCTGAACGATAAAAACCTGGCCCGTTTTCGCAATGAGGAAGTGGGTTTCATTTTCCAGTTCCACCAGTTGCTGCCAGAATTCACAGCTCTGGAAAACGTATGTATTCCGGCATTCATTAAAAAGACTCCCAGGGAACAGGCAGAACATAAAGCCGGGGAATTGCTCCAATTTCTTGGGCTGGAAGATCGTTTTAACCACAGGCCAAGTGAACTTTCAGGCGGCGAACAACAAAGAGTGGCTGTGGCAAGGGCACTTGCAAATAGTCCTTCTATTGTTCTGGCAGATGAGCCCAGCGGCAATCTGGATTCGGAGAGTGCCGACAAACTTCACCAGCTTTTCTTTAAACTAAGGGACCAATTTGGGCAGACATTCGTTATTGTTACCCATAATGAAGAACTGGCAGATATGGCCGACAGGAAACTTACAATGGTTGACGGCCTAATTGTAAATTCCGATGTTTAAAGATCTTGTTGATTTTTTTAAAAATCCTGAATATAAGCCTTTTGTTGATATTGATTTAAATCAGAAGTTTAGCATACTTTTTTGGTTGCTTTTGCTGTCTGTGATGATCAGTATCCTGCTCGGAATGACCATTGGAGTACTTCAAACCTACACCGATCTGGACCTGGGCCAGCACGCTATGGATCTGTTGTTTGAAGAGTACCAGGTAGGTTTTATTTTTCTCGCCGTTGTACTGGCGGCGCCTGTTCTTGAGGAATTATTATTTCGAGGTCCGATGTTCCTTTTCAGAAAAAGCAGCTATTTCGGTATCATCTTCTATGCCTTAACCCTGCTGTTCGGTTTTTACCACATTACTAATTTTAAGATCACCAATACCATTTTGTTATTATCGCCTTTACTGGTTGCACCTCAGCTTTTTATAGGGATGCTTCTGGGCTACATCAGGGTTCGCCTGGGCCTGCTTTGGGCAATAACTTTGCACGCCTTGTACAACCTGGTCATTATCGGACCCTTGATCCTGCTTAAATTATTGAATATTCCTATCGGATGAATAAAGATGAGCTCAAGGAGTTTCTGGAGGTCAAAGTCATCCAGTACAATCGGCCTGAATTTCTCAAGGACGATCCTATTTTGATCCCCCACGCATTCAGCAGGAAAGAAGACATAGAGATCGCAGCCTTTCTCACGGCGGTTATTGCCTGGGGCAATAGAAAAAG
>JBPEXP010000443.1:0-3360 GCA_052031475.1 Flavobacteriaceae bacterium
TCGGCCAATGCAGGGATGCCTTTTAATCCCAACCTGGTTGAAGATTTGCCTTCGTTGACAACACCCTTGCCGGCGATACTCCTATCCATGGGAAAGGAGGATACCAGTCCGTCAAAAACCTGGCTGTATTGCAAGGCTATTTTGAGCAAGTTGGCATTCTGAATAGGCGATTTGTAATCATTGAATCCTACGGCTCCCGCATTTTTCATATCGAAGAGTTCGGCCAGATCCTCTCCTTGAGCCTTCACCGTCAACGTACCCAGTGGGTGAAGCCCCGTAGCTGCCCCCTTGCTTCGGTTGAGCAGGAAAACTATGTCACCGCTGCTATCGGGTACAGGATGCGTATTGGTATTCAATACAATATCCGTGAATCCACTGGCGGCAGCAACTTTTAATCCGTGATCGATGGTTTCGCGTTCTTCCCTGCCCGGTTCGCCAAAACTTACGCTGCTGTCAAACCAGCCCGGACTAACATGCAGGTTGTCTAGCTCTATGATCCGGGCTTTGCCCGGCTTCTCAATCTTGGCTGAAATACGATCTATAAAACCATCTTTAATGAGGATATCCCTTTTCTTGAAATGAAGTTTTGGGTTAGAACTGTCTACAATGGTGGCAGACTTGAGAAGTACATTCATTTAATCAGCTTTTGTACTAGAACCTCGATCAAAGTAAATAGCAGTGCTAAAATAACAAACCATGGCCAAAGCTCCTTCACACTTTTTCTTTTTTCCATCTCGTTCAAAAGGTCTTCTACCTTGTTGTTCAAAGAGCTGAATCGTCCAGCTTCCAACCTGGCATAGGTAAGATCACTCTCATCCCTGGGATAGTTAAAACTAATTCTGCTGACCAGTGAATCTCCCAGGACTATGTCAAAAATACCGTCCTGAGAGGGGTGCTCTTCAAAATCAAGCGTGGTTTTATTGGTATAGGACTGCTGCAGGGGAATAAATTCATACTGGCCTTTACGCACGCGGGCTATCTGATCGCTGGGTAATGCCACCGGTATATCAATCTTGGTACTGGAACTAAGGGGATGGTAGAGCGCGGGCATGGCCAGGCTCATTATGCCCATATTGTAAAAACTGGGTACTATGAGCGGTGAAAAACTAAAATTGGAATGGGAAGCGTCTATGGGAGATGAGAAAATGTAAATACGATCACTTCCAATTAAGAAGGGATCTCCGTTTTGAAGTCCCAGAACCTCCGCTGATTTCCTGGAGATTCTGTAATAGCCGTTCACATATGGATACTGAAAATTGGCAACCCGTCTCTCAAATACGTTGCGATAGAGCGGGTGGTCAAAACTGATACTTGTTATCGCTTGTTCAGTGTCTACGTATTCGGTCAGTGTAGCTGCCCCGAGAGAGGATAAAAAGCTGTTGAAACTGGCCAATTCGGCCTCCTTGGAAGGGATAATGACCAGGGAACCGCCCTCCGAATAAAAGGACCTCAAGACGGTTTGAAGAGAATTAGGTATAGACCTGAGCTGATGGAGTATTATAAGATTCTGATTGGTAATATCACTGTAATTGAGATTGTCTAATTCAGAGCTCAGCAATTCAAACTCATTTTCACTAAAGATCCTGTTTATGTAATTATTGGAGTTCTCACCAATATGCATAACGCGAATCTTTTTCGTTTGATTGATATTAAAATATAGCTGATTGTCATAACTGAGGCCCTCATCTCCAATTTCTACCAGGCCGTCTATGACGATGTCTGAAGGCAGACTGAAATTGATTTCCGTATTCCTGCTTCCTTCAAATCGGGCCGCTGTTTTTGCAATCAAGGTGTCTGCGTTCCATATGGATACGGCCGTATTTTCGGCTTCTCCGTCAGCTGTTAACCTGGCTTTTAATTCCAGTTGAGTAGGTGTTGTATTATCGATATAAACCGTATCTATTGAGATGTTCAAAGGAGATTCAGGCCTAAGTTGCACAAAGTGAAGACTCATATCCGGCAGGCTGTCTGGAATGCTGTACATCCGGTCCTGAAAATCAGAAATCACAAATAACTGTTTGACTCCCTGCTTGTTATCATCAAATAGCGCCCTGGCTGTGATAACTACCTCATCCATACTGAGTTGCTTATAGGAATGGTTAAGGCTCAGTAATTGGTTCTGAATTTCTGCTGGTGTACTTCGTTCGAAACTGCGTTCGTTGGTAAATATACTGACCTCTTCATCTTCAGGCAGATTGCGGATCAATTCCTGAACGGCCATTTGCAGTAAATCGCCATTTTCTGTACGGGCCTGCATGCTAAAAGAGTCATCCAGGTAGATGGCCGTTTCAGTGGGGACCGAAGCCATTTCTGAAGCCTCAAAGGGTTGTGTGAAGGCCAGGATTACGGAGGCGAAAAGAAGCAGTCTTGTACAAAGCAACAACCATTTCTTTAAGCTTTGGCTTTTCCTTGTTTGGGAAATGATATTTTGCAGCAGCCTAACATTGGTAAAGGGTGTTTTTTTGAACTTGCGCAGCCTGAAAAGGTGAATGATTATGGGGATCAGGAGTAGCAATAAGGCCCAAAGAAGTTCCGGATGTTTAAACTGCATTCCCAAAATTGATTTGCCAAATATAGTGATTTAGCCAGCGAGCAGACCTGCCCTGGCGGGCTAATTAAAAGTTAAAAAGCGCTTGTTCTCAAGCCTCAGCAAAAGAAAAAATAATCGCTGGCAGTATTCAGGCCCAGCTGTCTCAAAAATCTTCTAATATCACCTTGGGCTGAAGGGTTGGCAACGGTAATAATACTTTGCGGATGTGCCAGGGTTTCGAGCATTTGATAGTGGTGCAGGGTTTGGCCGTAGATTTTCTTACCGATTTTCCTGGGATTATCGCATAACCAGTAATAAGGAATCCTCCGATTTTGTAAAAGCCGTGCAATTTTTTTTCCTTTTTCCCCGGCACCCCAAACGGTCAATGGCCTTTTAGCATCGTAATCAGATTGGAGAAAATAATGAACTTTTAATTCTAGGAAGCTATTTTGTGCATAGTGCTCACTGGTCCTCGATGTACGGCTGGGATAATCCCTCCACATATGCAGGATCTTACTGCTGGGCAAACACTGTAACCCCTGCTCCCTGAAGCGAAATGTGAGGTCGTAATCTTCGGGATAGCGGTCCGGATTAAAAGCATTACAGGCTTCCAGATCTGAACGGTGTACCATCCAGCAAGGAGAGGGGATAACACATTCCTTGTAGATCTCACTGTAATTATCACCGGTTTCGGTCAGTTGATTGATCCAATTTTCATACTTAAGGTATCCCTCACTTATGCCCTCTGAAGAGAAGTATTTTACCTGACCCAATGCTACATGACCCGGGCCGTGTTCTCCCAGGTCTCGGCTCATATGCTCTAGTTTCTC
>JBPEXP010000444.1:0-3386 GCA_052031475.1 Flavobacteriaceae bacterium
AGGCAGTGTAATATCAGGATCATGACCCATCCAGCCGTGCCAATCGCTTAAACAGAGTCCGGTGGCTCCTACTTCAACGACCACCCCACTAGCAGATGGACTGGGATCGGGCAGAGAACCAATTTTTATTTTGCCCTCAAAAGTTTCGTAATACGCCGCTTTCATGAAGGATAAAACTACGGTTTATTGGGAATTTGAAAGGGTTGATTTGTTGATTTGTTGATCTGTTTATGTGTTGAAAATTAAACAGTGGTTCATGTATTAATAATTAATAAATACAAGTATAGGAGTTAAAAAAGATTCAAACCCTCGGGTAAAATAATTCCGCCAACTAACTGATCTTTACCTGACTTCGGAAATCTCCAATTTCTAATATCCAATTCCCAATAATCAACGATTTCATCCCCATTATTAACCTTTTAAAGACTGAAGAATTTAGATTCAAATCAACGAATCAACAAATCAACGAATCAACGCAAATCACGTAGCGTAATGCTGCGAATACTTGGAGGGAAGCAGCCCGAATTTTTCGCTGAAACACCTGGCGAAATGTGAAGCATTCTTGAACCCGGTTTCAGAGGCGATTTTAGAGATGGTACCCCTTCTTTTATGAAGCATATTTATGGCGCGTTGCAGACGAAATTCCCGGATAAAGTAATGCGGTGACAGGCCTGTCAGTTTTTTTATTCGCCTGTAGAAAGAAGACCGGCTATATCCGAGGGCAGACCTCAGGTGATCCAGGTTTAAGCTGCCCTGTTCCCAGATACGCTGGCTAGAATCCATCAAGCGGTTCAGAAATTCCGCATCGCGGGTTTTCAATACCCTGATGTGATCCTGGTCTATACGCGCATTCCGGTTTTCCTTTTCGTATAATTTCCTGACCGGTTGAGATATAACAATAGTGTCTTTGACCACCTCACACATCCAGGTGGCTTCCTGTATTATTTTTTGATCTATGGTGTCTGTGGCTGCTGACTGTGCAGAAACCCCAATTTTTAGCCTTCTGTTGCCCTGGTCGAACCTGGGTGTGACGTATTTAAATTTTTGTTCCAGGCGCAAGGCGCAAAGGACGGCATCCGTTGCAGATTGAAATTTGACCAGGTAACTATTATCATCCTGACTCAGGATATTACCCCTGAAATTGGCAAAAGTTTTACAGGCGCTGCTGTGAAATTTTTGGGTAAAAATGCTGTATTGGTTGGATTCCAGTCGATTGAGGAAATTGCTGATCTCCACCACCATAAACAATTCAGCCGGTATACTTGAATGGGTATGACTACTGGTATTTTGCATATTCGGACGCCTCTCTCTCAAATATAAGCCATTCATTATCAGAAGGCAACGACCAATGCAAGTACTTATAAAACGGTTGTTAACAATAGAGCCTTAGAAAATTGTTAATCCATTAGCCGGATCAAATTCGAAAGAATCTTCATAATTAGTATCTTCTACCAAAAATCCATCCAACCACTTAATGGATAGCCAAAAGATTACAGCTAAGAAATTCGGTACTTTCGGTGGTGTTTTTACACCTACTCTCCTGACCATCCTGGGGGTTATTATGTACCTGAGGATGGGCTGGGTAGTTGGTAATGCCGGTCTCCTGGGTGCCTGGTTCATTATAATCATCTCCTTCCTTATCACGCTCACCACTGCACTTTCCATGTCTGCCATTACCACCAATATACGCATCGGTGCAGGAGGCGCTTATGCCATTATTTCGCAAGCGCTTGGACTGGAAGTTGGGGGGAGCCTGGGAATACCCCGCTATGTTTCACAAGGCCTCGCCGTGACCATGTACATATTTGGTTTCAGAGAAGGTTGGCTCGGAATTTTTCCCGATCACAACCCCTTTTTGGTGGATGTATTGGTTTTTGGCGTTCTTCTGGCAATCGCATATATCAGCGCAGACCTGGCGATCAAGACCCAGTACATCATTATGGGTGTCATTGTGCTTTCACTGGTTTCTATAGTGGTTGCGGCCTATTACGGTTCGATGTATATTGATACTAATGAAACTCTTAAATGGGGAAGTTTTAAGGGATCACCTGAAAATAATTTCAGCGGTACGGACTTCTGGCTGGTCTTTGCCGTTTTTTTTCCTGCTTCTACGGGTATCATGGCAGGTGCCAACATGTCTGGTGAACTGAAAGACCCGAGAAAAAGCATCCCTGTGGGTACACTCTGGGCTATAGGTGTGAGTTTTGTCATCTACATGGCCCTGGCTTATTGGCTGGCGCGCAGTGCTACGGAAGACGAATTGATTTCCAACTACAATATTATGATTGAAAAGGCCTGGATAGGCCCACTGGTCATTGCCGGTATCCTTGGTGCCACATTCTCTTCCGCTTTGGGATCCCTGGTAGGCTCTTCGAGGATTTTGTTTGCCATGGGAGAGCACCGGGTACTCCCCTATGGACAATTTTTAGCGGGTCAAAGTAAGAACGGCCAGCCAAGAAATGCCATGATCGTAACAGGGATCATGATCTTTGTAACCATGCTATTGCGTGATCTTAACGCAGTAGCTCCCCTGGTAACCTTGTTCTTCCTGATCACCTATGCCATGATCAATATCGTGGTCATCATCGAACAGAACCTCGGTCTTATCAGCTACCGCCCAATTTTTAATGTACATCGATGGATTCCCTGGATCGGGCTGATATCTGCCATCCTCGCCATGTTTATCATTAATCCTACCGTTAGCCTCATTTCCATCAGCATAGTCTTTGTGGTTTACTGGTTCTTGTCTAAACAAAATATAGAGACCCCTTTTGAGGACGTTCGTTCAGGTCTCTTTGTTTCTTTTGCTGAATGGGCGGCCAAGCATACCTGGGGGATGAAATCCATGCAGCAGCGAGCATGGAAACCCAATCTGATGGTACCCATCAGGGATATAACCGGTGCCAAGGGAAATTTTGATTTTTTACGGAATATTGCCCGGCCCAAAGGATCCATTAAACTGCTTGGCATTGAAGAAAACTCGGATGACGGCATACTGGTGAACGAGCTCAATCTCATGTCTGAAGATTTCAGGAATAAGGGTGTTTTCTCTTCCTGGACAGTTATCAACAGCGATGATTTTGCCAGGGGGGTCAATTATGGGAACCAGGCCCTGAAGGGTGCTTTTTTCAGGCCTAATATCGTATTCCTCAATTTACAGCAACACGATGATTATGAAAAAGAGATCAGGCCGGTGATCAAGGAATGCATCAGGCTTGAAATAGGGGTTTTACTTTTCCAGGCACACCCTGCAGCTCAATTGGGCAAAAGAAATATGATCAATGTATGGGTGAGCGACAGAGCCGGGAACTGGAGTCTTGGCTGGGATATCGGGAACCTGGATCTTTCTACCTTGATCGCCTATAAACTGAAGCGTAACTGGGAGG
>JBPEXP010000445.1:0-3583 GCA_052031475.1 Flavobacteriaceae bacterium
ATTTCTTAGATACCGTGCATGAAAACGGCTCTTATATCAAAAACCGCAAGGAACAAAATAAATACTGGTTCCTTCAGGCTGTTGAAGCTTTGCTTACCCGCAATTTCTACGAACATCCAAAGGTACAGAAGTTACTGGCAAACAGTATTAAAGAGGTAGAATTAAATAAGATCAGCCCTTTTAAAGCGGCAGAAGAACTGCTCAGGACCTACCGGGAACAACTTAATAAAAAAGTCTAAATTTGCCCATAGCATAATATTCTTTAATGGATCTTATAACCCAATCGCTTCTTTCTGTGGTAGTACCACTCTACAACGAGGAAGATAACGTGATCCTACTCACTGAAAAAATCCATGAAAGCCTTGAGGGCTACGAATATCAGATCATCTACGTAGATGATTTTTCCAAAGACAGGACCCGGCAGGTAGTTGAGCAGATGCACGACCCTAAAATTCACCTGATCTGTCTTAAAAAAAACTACGGACAAAGCCTGGCCCTGGCTGCCGGTATCGACTATGCCCAGGGCGACTTTATCATCACCATGGATGGAGATCTTCAGAACGATCCGGCCGATATCCCTCAAATGCTCGCAGCGGTTGTAAGTGGGGAATACGATGTGGTTACTGGGATCAGGCAAAAAAGGAAGGATTCCTTAATTAAAAAGATCCCTTCTAAAATAGCCAACTTCCTGGTGAGAAGAGTGACCAAACTGGATATTAAAGACAACGGCTGTGCTCTGAAAGTATTTACCAGGGAGATTGCAAAAGAACTCAATCTTTACGGAGAAATGCACCGTTTTATCACTTTGCTGGCACATCTGGAAGGAGCCCAGATCAAGCAGGTGCCGGTCCGCCATCACGCCCGCCATGCAGGTACTTCCAAATACGGACTGGAAAGGGTTTTTAAGGTAGTGGCAGACATGATGTTGTTGCTTTTTATCAGGAAGTATTTTCAACGCCCCATCCATCTTTTCGGGATCCTTGGCGTATTATTTGTTATCCTCGGAATTGGCATTAACATTTACCTTTTTACGATCAAATGGGGCTTCGGACAGGATATAGGCAACAGGCCCTTACTAATTTTCGGAATGATGTTTATTCTCGCCGGCATACAGCTTTTTACGATCGGTATAGTCATGGAACTACTTATCCGGACCTATTACGAATCCCAGAAAAAGAGGCCTTACCGTATCAAAAGTGTGACAATAGGTGGAAAAGCGGCGTAAAAGGATCCTGACCTTCTTCAAGATCCTTTTTAGCATCTTGCTGATTTACTTTGTCTTTACCAAAATTCAATTCAAGGATGTTTGGGAAGTGCTTAGGGACGTTCGGGTATTACCATTGCTGGCCGCCGTGTTCCTTTTTGCAATTTCAAAACTCATTGCTGCTTACAGGCTCAATCTCTATTTTCGCCAATTGCAGGTTCTCCTCACTAATAGCAGTAATATCAAACTCTATCTTCTCGGAATGTTTTACAATCTGTTCCTGCCCGGAGGCATCGGAGGGGATGCTTACAAGGGATATTTGATCAAAAAACATTTTGAAGTCCGCACCAGACAGGTGGTAGCTGTTTTGTTGCTGGACCGATTGAGCGGCTTGCTCCTACTGCTGATTTACGCCTGCCTGATAGGCTTTGTGATAAAAACGGAAATACTGACCGGAAGGCAATGGATCTTTCTGGCAGGGATCCTCATACCTGGCTTCCTTTTCTGGTGGATGAATAAAAAGTACTTCAGCTATGCCCTGCCGGTTTTCTGGCCATCACTGGCGTACTCTGCAGCAGTGCAATTATGCCAGTTGGGCTGCGTGATCCTTCTGCTTTTAGCCCTCGACATTCAAGCTAATTGGCTTCCCTACCTATTTATTTTCCTACTGTCATCCGTGGTGGCCGTTTTGCCGCTGACTATCGGGGGTATCGGTAGCCGTGAAGTGGTTTTCTTTTACGGAGCACTATGGCTGGGCCTGGAAGAGAATGCCTCAGTTAGTATCAGTATGCTTTTCTTTTTCATCACTGCTTTGGTCTCCTTCGCCGGAATCTACTATCACTTTAAACCGGCAAAAATGCAGATTGTTTAGCCTTAATAACTCACACTACCCTAATCTAAGTGTAATAAATACATTTTCTCCAGGACTTGATCTCTGGTCTCGGGATTTAGGAACTTGGCCTGGAGCCTTGTGATCCTGAACTGATCCACACTGTACTGTTGACCCCATTTGAAACCTTTTTCTACAAGTACATCCCTTTCATCTGAAGTCACGTAAAGCCAAACATCACTTTGGGCCGCAAGTTGGTCCGGGTCTGCGATCTGAAGAGGAATATTATTGTAAAAATCCAGGCTCCAGCTATGCCTGCCTGAGAGCTTGTAAATTCTATCAGCAGGTATGTCTTTACTCTTAACGATTTCTGACATTGCTGAGCCTGCCTGGTATTTTAATAGTTCCGGATAGAAATGCAGATTCAGGACGGCATTGATAAAAATAGAACTGGCAGCCGTCATGGTTACAATTCGCATCAATACCTCCTCTTTTCTCAATACAATAACCAAAAGTAGTATTAGGCCGATACCCAGTAGCACGTAGGAACCGTATTCATCAAAGCGAAAAACCCACAAACAGAGAATCAGAGAAAGAACCATGACCAGGCCAGCTATAAAGATCTGTGATCCCAGTAAAAAACGGTGTAGACGTATGTGATCATTTCCTTTCAGTTCCCAGAGATATGAAGCTGTAAGCACGGCAAAGAGCGGGATGGTGATATTGAGATAATGAGGCAGCTTAAATTGGGCAAAACTGATCAGGATAAATATCAGACTGATGCCGCCCACTGTGAGGATTTCCATTTCCGGAACTCTTTGAAAGCGAACTTTAATCAGCTGTCCCAGCCGTTTTCCAAATGCCAGTAATCCCAATATGGTCCAGGGCAGGAAGACCCACAAAAAGGAGTGAAAGAAAAAAAAGTAGTCGCTGCTATTCTTCCCAACACCCTCGCCGCTCAGTCGCTCAAAACTCTGTTCCCAGAAAATAAACAGGATGCCGCTTCTGCCAGATTGGCCCCTGATGACCTTTTCCGGATGCATATCAAACTGCTGGTAATAGGCAAACAACATCGGACTGATCACCACAGCAAATACCAGCAAGCCGATCACTACTTTCCAGCTGAACAGTCGTTTCCATTTTCCGGTGTAGTACAGATGGCAGAGGATGGGCAGGCCGATGACCAGGACGGCAATCTGGCCCTTGGTCGAAAAAGCAAGCCCGGCACCAACGGCGCCCAGTATGAGATTCCATTCAGAGTTGCTCCTGATGTAGGCTACCAGCTGCCAGATGGAGAATACCGTAAATCCCGTAAGCACAGAATCAGTACGGACATCGATATTGGCCAGCACGATGGTCTGGGCTGTCAGGAAGATAAGAGCAGCAGTCCTGCCCACCTCTTTTCGGTACAATTCTCTCCCCAGGCCATAACAACTATAGGCCCCCAGCAGACTGCTCAAAACAGCAGGAATGCGATAGGCCCAATCTTGGATGCCGAAGATCAAATAAGATCCTGCAGCCAGCCAGTAGTGCAGGTGTGGCTTGTCTAA
>JBPEXP010000446.1:0-6430 GCA_052031475.1 Flavobacteriaceae bacterium
CTCCGGGATCGGAATCGGTATAGACCGCTTGGTCATGCTGCTTACCAACAACGCCTCCATACAAGAGGTCCTGTTCTTTCCACAGATGAGGCCGGAAAAAAAACCTCTGGACCTCAACGAAAATGAAAAGACCATCCTGGAGCTTCTTAAAAAGGAAAAAAGCATGCCGCTGGCCAGTCTGAAAGAAGCTGCCGGCCTAAGCAATAAAGCCTGGGACAAAGGTCTCAAATCACTTAACAAATTAGGGCTGACCAAGGTCTCTAAAAAGGACGACGTGCTCATCTGCGAGCTCAAAGAGTAGGCGCATTCCTACAAATATAAATTTCCTTGTTTGTAATTACCTGTTATACAGCATATTACAAGAGATTTCCTTTTGTCGATTTTATGACTTTTTTTAAAATAAGACCCTGAGAATAAGCGTTTTATATAGTACAGAACCCCATATCTGGTTATATGAAGCACTATTACCTACTTTTCACATTAGCTGCCTTATTATTTTCCTGTTCAACAGAACCTGTGGAAGATATCGAGAAGGACCCGGATCCGGAAGGCGGACCCAATGCCTGTTTTCAGTTGAGCGATACGGTTTTGGCCATTGGCCAGGACCTGATGATCAGTGATTGTTCCGAGGGAGCAGTTACTTATCTGTACGATTTTGGCAATGGTGAATCCAGCACCGAGAAAAATCCGGCAATTGAATATGACGAAGGTGGCGTCTACACCATCACACTTACCGTGACTGATGAGGAGGAAACGACCGATGAGTACACAAAAACCGTTACTGTTCTGGACGGGGATTCTTTTTACATCTACCCGGTTATTCCGGAAGGATTCTCATCCATACCACTTGAGTTAGGCTTACATCCCATTAGTGGAAACATCTATTACATAGAGAATCTGCAGGATGAAGAAGGCCCCGGCGGAACCAAGTTTTATTACAAGGAAGTGGATCAGGATTATGTGATCAGCTCCAATTACCTGGCAGATAAACCTCATGAATCCAATAGTTCCTTTGTGAATTTCTACCCTAGCGGTAATATGAATTTTGTATTCGCCAGAACCCTGGCCAGTTTATACGGCACCCAGGAGGTCACTTACATGAGCAACTGGGCCTTTGTTAATGCTATGAATTCTGCTGCCAAGCACCATTACGGCTATATCCGTGACGGATCTAACTGGTACTATTACGGCACCGCCGAAGACAGCGGCATCTATAAAGCCGCCATAGAGACCAGGAATTCCAGTGGTGATGCCTTTGATGTGACCATGGATGCCTTTGGCCCGGCTGACTCTATGATTGGCGATATGTTTGAGAAAGCAGACGGATACGTGGCTTTTGGAGCCGTTTTTTCAAAGAATGACAGCGATCCGCGCGTAACAGATTACAAACCGCTGCTGATCTTCTATGACAACAGTTTCAACGTTACCTCTCATGTGATCTACACAGAGTCTGTTTTGGATACGAAACTCACCTCGGCTAACGATCTCAACGGAAGTTATCACCTGGAACAACTGAGCAATGGTAACCTGGCCCTTTATGCCAATGGTGAACTGATTGTGACCAACAATCTGGGAACCCTGATCAACAGGGTGTATTTTGATGGCACAGCCAATAACCAGGCGCTAAAGGCCATGAGCGACTCTTTCGTGATAAGTACCGATGGCTTTATCAGGAAGTTCGACAACAACGGGGTAGAAATAGCCCAGTTGGCCTATGAGGGCAAATACACGCCGGAGATTATAGACCTGGATAATGATCTGTTTTTTATCAGTGGTTTTGAAGAAAACGGCAAGATCAAATTGCTCTACGGTGCCTGTGATAAAGACCTGAATCCGGTTCCCATTGATCTGGGAGGAGGAGTACAATAACTATTAAAGGAGCCTGACGGCTCCTTTTTGATTTTCATAATATTTCGAAATAACATAGATTAGGACTCAAATAGTCTTGTATGCTGCTGAGTAAAAAGATTGGCCTGGTAGCCGGTCCCTTGTTATTTCTCATTCTCATCACAGTACCCGACCTCATCCCCGGAAAGGAACACGCCAACGGGGTTATCGCTGTAGCAGCCTGGATGATCACCTGGTGGATCACTGAAGCTGTTTCTATTTCTGTAACAGCGCTGTTGCCTCTGCTGCTCTTCCCCCTCTTGAAGGTGATGCCGATAGGCGATGTAGGGGCTAATTACGGCAGCCCTATAATCTTCTTATTCTTCGGCGGGTTTGTCCTGGCTCTGGCCCTGGAAAAGGTAGATCTTCACAAAAGAATTGCTTTGAACATCATACGGATAACAGGTACTACACCCAACCGGGTGGTTCTCGGTTTTATGATCGCCACGGCAGCCCTGAGCATGTGGATCAGCAATACAGCCAGTACGGTTGTCATGCTGCCCATCGCCATGTCTGTCATACACCTGTTAATCCATGATGAAGACGGATTTACCAAAGACGACAGGAATTTTGCACTGAGCGTCATGCTGGGCATCGCATTTTCGGCAAATACGGGAGGTATTGCCACCGTGATAGGAACACCCCCGAATTCCGTTCTGATAGGATTGCTGGAAAATGAATACAATATTGAAGTCTCTTTCCTGAAATGGATGTCTATAGGCTTGCCCTATTCCATAGTTTTACTGACCATATGTTATCTGGTTCTTGTTAAATGGATGTTCCCCAACCGTCACCTGAAATTCAATGCTTCGAAAGATGTCATCAGCGGGGAGCTTAAAAAACTGGGACCCATGTCCGGCAAAGAAAGAATGGTCCTGGTCATTTTTGGTTGTACCGTTTTTTTGTGGATTTTTAGAACCGTCATCAACAAGTTAATACCCGGATTGGCTCTGTCCGATACGGTTATCAGTGTGCTGGCTGCCATTGCCCTGTTTGGCATACCCTATAATTTGAGGAAATCTGATTTTATTATCAACTGGGGTGACACCACTAAACTGGCCTGGGGTATCCTTATCCTTTTTGGCGGTGGATTGGCACTGGCCAACGGCATGTCGGTAAGTGGATTGGTGGATATGGTTTCATCGGCCATTGCCGAAAGTGATATCAGTATACTGCTAACGGCCTCATTACTTATTTTGCTGATGTTGTTTATGACCGAGCTGATGAGCAACGTGGCCCTTGTAGCTGTACTGGCCCCTGTGGTAGCCGGTATAGCCATTGGTCTTGATATCCCGATGCTGCACCTGCTCATCCCGGTAACTATTGCCAGTAGTTGTGCCTTTATGCTGCCTATGGCCACACCCCCTAATGCCATTGTTTTTGCCAGCGGATACGTGAAAGTCTATGAGATGGCACGGGTAGGCATCATACTTAATCTGATTTCCGTAGGTCTGCTCATCCTCGTCTTCCAGTACGTAGTTCCATTGTTATTCTAAACAAAAAACCCCGGGCTATTACCCGGGGTGAAGTTTTGTTGCAAATAATGATTACAGGCTGATGGCCTCTGATCCGGCAGTGCGCTGGTATGGATCAAATCCCTCAGGCAGGTACTCCTCAGTTTCAAAATCCAATTGAACTTCGTCTGCAGGATCAATATAGTTGATGTGACGGAAATTGCTCGGATACGCATAGGGGTTAAAATTCTTAGGCAAATATTCCTGAGAATCTACTACCCACTCTTCATCTTCGATGAATTCTATGCGGTCCAGATTAACATAGAGCTTATAAGGATCAAAATCCTTAGGGAGATAGTCGTCGGTATCAAAACCAAGATCAAACTCGTTTTCTTCCTCTATATATACAATACTTTCAATTACTGCTTCGTCACAATCATGCAGTGGTCCCTGTGCAATTAGCCCAGTGTTACTGATCATGATCATTAATACGCTTAGGATGACATTAGTTGATTTCATAGCATTAGAATTATAAATTATTTCTATAGCAAAGATACAAAGCCATAGTCAAACCTCATAGTTCCTTCAGAATTCCTTAACAATAGTTCGAAAATGCCGGAAAATGTACTTTTCAGCACTTGATGTCAGGAATTGTCAACTTGCTACTCTTAGCTTCCCCCCATTGCATTAATGGTAGTGGATGACCCCTCTTATTGCCAAAAATGAGATAGCGATTTATAGGTTAAAGTTTTGTTAATCAGCGCTCAAAGACCACAGTTTACAACAGTTTAATGTCCTGCTAACGAAAAAGCCCCTGCAGAAGCAGGGGCTCAACAACTAACTAATTCAAATGTATAATTAAAATGAGTGAAAAGTCTCCTAAATTATAGATCAATAAAGCTGGATCAGAGTGACAGAATGTAATCTATCGTCCAGAAATTTGGTCCCAGATCTTCATCGTCGTAATATTCAATGGCGTCCAGGTCTACATAGATATCGTGAGGGTCAAATCCTTCGGGCAGATAATCCGCCGTGTCAAATCCCAGATCAATATCGTCTTCTCCTTCTTCGATGTAATCGATACTCATCACGTCGGTCGGATAGGCATAGGGATTGAAGTCCTTGGGTAGATATACCGAGGTGTCAAATCCCAGATCCATAGTGTCTTCTTCTTCTATGAAATCAATGGCCTTTAGATCTACATATTGCTTGTATGGATCAAAACCCTCAGGCAGATATTCCTTGGTATCGAAGCCCAGATCAATCTCTGATTCTTCTTCTATGAAGACTATGTCATCCAGATTTACCTCCTCAGGTAGTTCTTTAGCAATTTCAGCTTCCATTTCGGGTGTAGCAGTTACGGTAGGATAGTAGGCAGTGTACGCGAATTGACTATCACCCTCTGCAGATACCCTTGTCATTTCAACTACCTGTTCGTTGCATTCCAGGTCGTCGTTTCCGTCTTGCGGCGTGGTGGTTGTGCCAAGCATTACCAGTCCACAAAGTGCGATTAATTTGTTCATTTTTTGATCGATTTATGATTGTTGATTGTATGCTTATAAGACTGATAAAAAAAACAAATGTTACACCCTTGGCTTTTGTTTAACAGCAGCATGCCTGGTTCATGGATCAATTATTTAATATCTATATTATTGATTTTTAATTAGTTATGATTTTATTTTAAGCCAACTAAATACTATGATACTTAGCATTTAATTAACACAGAACATCTAAAAAGCAGAAAGATTATTTCATTCAACCCTCTACCCTGCATAAGTATTTCACAAATAAGAAAATGTGATTAAACCAATGCCGTCAATCGATGTCCTAATCATAGAAACCTTAATACCTAATACAGATGAAAATTATTTTTGCAACGTTTATGATGCTGTGCGGAGTGATCTGCACGGCCCAAAGAGGACCCGATCATATAGACATGAGTCCTGAACAAATTGCCGAACTGAGGACAAAAAAACTCGCCCTTGCTTTGGATCTCTCTGAAAAGCAGCGAGAACAGATCCGCGAAATTGAATTATCTGAAGCTTTTGAGAGAGAGTCCCGAAAAGAAGTTCGCCGGGAAAGAAATTCAAAACCGGATGCAGACCAGCGCTACGAGATGATCAATGAGCGACTGGACAAACAGCTGGCTCTAAAAGAACAGATGAAAGGGATCCTGAACAAAGAACAATTTGAGAAATGGGAGCGGCTGCATGCCCGCAAAGGACAGCGAGGCAGATGCAAAGTGCATCGCAGCAAGTAAATTTAAACTATGGGAGAAGGCACTTCGGTGCCTTTTTTTATTTGAGCTGGCCCACTACTTTCCGGAGTGCTTCAATCACCTGGTCCAGATCCTCATAACTGATCGCGTCGTTCAGGAAGTAACTCTCAAAAGCACTTGGAGGTAAATATACCCCTTCTGCCAGCATGGAATGAAAATACTTTTTGAAGCGGTCGTTATTTCCGCTGGCGGCGGTATCAAAATCCACTACATCTTCATCCGTAAAATGCACTGAGATCATGGATCCCAGGCGGTTTACACGATATTCGATCCCTGTATCATCCAGGCACTCTGCCATGCCCTTGTGCAGATATGCCGTCTTTTCTGAAAGGCTTTCAAATATTTCAGGTCTGTCGTTGAGCTCCCTCAACATTGCCAGGCCGGCACTCATAGCCAAGGGGTTGCCACTCAGTGTTCCTGCCTGGTAAACAGGTCCTTCCGGGGCCAGGTAAGACATGATCTCCTCACTAGCTGCAAAGGCTCCCACAGGTAGTCCCCCTCCTATTACTTTACCAAAGGCCACAATATCTGCCTTAATGTCCAGTAACTCCTGGGCCCCTCCCCGGGCCAGCCTAAATCCGGTCATCACCTCATCAAAAATGAGCAGGATACCGTGATCTGTACAGAGCTGCCGCAGTCCTTTTATAAAGTCATTCTTAGGTGGAATACAGCCCATATTGCCTGCCACAGGCTCAATGATCACAGCAGCAATCTGGCCTTCATTGGCGCTAACCAACTCTTCTACACTACTCAGATCGTTATATCTGGCCAGCAGGGTATCCTTAGCCGTTCCCTGAGTCACACCCGGACT
>JBPEXP010000447.1:0-2226 GCA_052031475.1 Flavobacteriaceae bacterium
AATACCTTCGCCAGCCCGATCAATCAGACACCTATAGATCACGGTATCGATATTGTGATCCACAGCGCTACTAAGTACATGGGCGGTCATTCTGATATCTGTGCTGGGGCCGTGGCTTCAAGCAAAGAGTATATGGACAGGATCTTTAAGCTGGCCATCGGCCTGGGGGGCAGTTTAAGCGACTATACGGTTTGGCTCTTGGAACGGAGCATGAAAACCATGGGTATCCGGGTAAAAGCCCAGACCGAAAATGCCCAGATAATGGCCGAGTACCTGGAAGATCACAAAGATATTGCCCGGGTCTATTATCCCGGTCTGAAAACCCATCCCCAGCACCAACTGGCCAAATCGCAGATGAATGGCTTTGGCGCCATGCTTTCTTTTGAACTGGTCCGGGGACTGGACGCATCGGCCTTTCAGAAAGCCCTTTTACTGATCAAGCCGTCCATGAGCCTGGCAGGTATTGAGAGCACGGTGCTGTCTCCGGCAAAGACCTCTCATGCCCTGGTGCCGGCTGAAGAAAGAGAGAAACTAGGTATTTCTGACCAGCTGATCCGATTCTCGTTGGGTATTGAAGAAGCCAAAGACCTTAAGGAAGATATTGAACAGGCCCTGGAACAGGTAAAAGCCTCGGCCCACATGGTCAATACGCCTAATTATTAAATCCATCAATTTTATGAAGTTAGATATTCTGGTATTTGGCGCCCATCCTGATGACGCAGAACTGGGTGCCGGCGCAACTATTGCAAAAGAAGTGGCCCTGGGAAGAAAAGTGGGGATCGTAGACCTGACCCGTGGCGAGCTGGGTACCAGGGGTACCCCGGAGATCCGTGATATGGAGGCAGACAAGGCACGGCAGATCCTGGGTCTTGCGGTCAGGGAAAACCTCGAATTTGCAGACGCTTTTTTCAGGAATGACCGCGAACATCAAATGGCTGTAATCCGCACCATAAGAAAGTACCAACCGGATATCGTTCTGTGTAATGCCGTGGAAGACCGGCATATAGACCATGCCCGTGGCAGCCAGCTGGTCAGTGAATCCTGTTTCCTGAGCGGCCTGGCTAAAATAGACACCAAACTGGAGGGAGATGATCAGTGGCAGGAGGCCTGGAGGCCCAAACAGGTCTATCACTACATCCAATGGAGAAATTTGGAACCCGATTTTGTGGTGGATGTGTCTGACTTTATTGATCATAAAATGAAGGCGATTGCCGCCTATTCCTCCCAGTTCTACGATCCGGAAAGCGATGAGCCTGATACACCCATCAGCAGCAAGAATTTTGCCGAGTCTATAAAATATCGCGCCAGGGATCTGGGACGCTTAGTAGGGGTAGACTACGCCGAGGGATTTACCGTGGAAAAACATATAGCCGTAAACAGCCTGAAAGATATTTATTAGCTGGCTTTGTGGTAGCGGGCAGATTCCTTGGGCAGGGTAAAGTAAAAGCTGCTGCCTGTAGTAAGGCTGCTTTCAACCCAGATGTGACCCTTGTTCTTTTCAACCATCTCCTTACAGAGCGAAAGTCCCAGCCCGGTGCCTTTCTCATTATTGGTTCCGTAAGTACTCACATTGGCGTTTCTGTCAAAGAGTTTTTTCAGGGTGATCTTGTCCATGCCAACGCCTGTATCGGTCACTGATATTTGCCAGCAATTCTCCATATCAATGGCATTGATGGTCACCTTGCCATTCATGGGCGTAAATTTCAGGGCGTTGCTGATCAGGTTGCGCACCACAATATCGATCTGGTTGCTGTCTGCCCAGGTATTGGTGTGCTCCGGCACAAGATTTACTATCGAGATCTGTTTTTTCTTGGCAATTTCCGTAAGCAGGTTTACATTATCTGAAACCAGGGCGTGTACGGATACCAATTCCGGTTTGGTCACCGAGCCGTTCATTTGAGTACGGCCCCAGGAGAGCAGGTTGTTCAGTGTAAAGAATATGTGATCGATGTCTTCCCGGAGTTTGGGAATAAAGTCCAGGAATTCCTTTTGCCCCATTTCACCTTCGCCAAATAGTTTGAGCAGTTCCTGCAAAGCGCCAATGGGCCCCCTGAGATCATGTCCGATGATGGAGAACAACTTGTTCTTTGTGTCATTACTGTCATTGAGTTCAACCTCCCTTTTTTCGAGGATCTCCTGCTTGCCGGTCAGTTCTTTATTGAGTTTTTTCTGGACCTTTTGATTCCGGTGTACCAGAAAAGTAATGGCCACGAAGATCAGCAAGAT
>JBPEXP010000448.1:0-3640 GCA_052031475.1 Flavobacteriaceae bacterium
TTTATATACCCCGCGCTCATCACTGTCGCTCCACAAAGCCCCCAGTACGCCTACATAGATCTCTTCAGAATTGTTGGGATTTACGATGATATTGGCAATGCGTTCTGATTTCTCAAAGCCCAGTTTTTTCCAGGTAGCGCCTCCATCGTTGGATTTGTAGAGTCCATCGCCAACAGACACGCTATTTCTTGTCCAGGTTTCCCCGGTTCCTACATAGATGGTATTATCCGGATCATTCGGGTCCAGGGCAATGCTGCCAATAGACTGGCAGTACTCATCAAAAATGGGTTTAAAAGTGGTTCCGGCATCTATAGATTTCCAGACCCCGCCTCCGGCAGCTCCCGCGTAAACAATCCTGCTGTTGCCGGGATGTACTTCAAGGTCGTTAATCCTGCCGCTCATCAGGGCCGGTCCGATCTGACGGGCCTTCATATCCCCGAAATAATCGGAGGCTTTTATAGGTTCTGAGTCCTGGGCATTGATCAGGAAGGGTAGCAGTAATCCAAGGCAGATGCCTGATATGACCGTTCTTTTCATAAAGCTGAATTTTTGGATATAAAAAGGCCTTTCATGTGAAAGGCCTGATCTGTTGAATGTTATTCTTTGCTTTCTGCCGCTGGCATTTCTTCTGGAAACGCAAAAGCTGCGTCTTCAACCTCGGGGTTGAGCTCAATGCTTTCTATGATCAATGGTTGTGCCTGTCCGCCTTTTACCCCTTGGGTCATAGAAAAAGGGAAGTACAATCCGTCTACCTCCTGATAGTCGCTCATGGTTACTTCCTGGGTGGTGCCCTTGAACTGCCCGAATTTTACTTCAGACTCCATAGCGATGGGCACGAAGTTTTCCGTATCAAAAAAGTAGAAACTGATATCTTCTTCCTTGTTGCCGTCAATAGTTACCGGCTCTTTTACCAGTTTTACCTTATAGGTTTCCGTACCGTCAATAGTTTCGGTTCCTACAAATTCGGCAGTATATCCTTTCTCTTTATAATCGATGAAGGAATCCGGAAAGTCATTAGCGTTGAGTTTAAAATTTTCCGTAGTCTCTGCATCGCTCTTTTCAGCTTTCATAGACATAAAATTGGTGCTCCAAAGCGTTTCGCCGTCATATACGCCCTGTTTGATCTCCTGACCCTGAAAACTGATGATGGTCATCTGCCTTCCGTCTTTAAGCTGGATAATTTCCAATGGGATTTCCATACCCTGTTGCGTTACTTTGGCCTTCATTTTAATACCCTGTAAATTTTTCAGGTTTTCAAGGCCTCCGGTATTTTCCCAGTAATTGGCGAGTATCTCATCTACCGTTTGGGCTTGTGTGGGGGTAAAGACAGCCAACATGAGCAGTGCTGCCATGAATTTTAGTACGTTCATAGTCTTTATATTAGAATTTAAAATTAGCATTCGGCATGTTAGTAGGTAATATCCTTCATTTGTTACAACTCGTTTCTATTTTACTGATAAAACAATAAAATATCAATGGCCGAGTTTTGCGGGCGACGGGCAAATATCGCTAAAATCTAATCATTTCCAGGAGTTCCGTGTCCGGATTTCTTTTGTAATTTTATTTAAAATAACCACCATGTCTCAGCAGGAAGTTTGTAAGAATTGCGAACGATCTTTTGATCTGTCCTATTCTTACTGTCCATATTGTGGTCAGAAATCGGCCGATGACCTGACGTTCGGAGTTTTATTCAGCAATACGATCAACAACTACTTCTCCGTAGATGCGCGGTTTTTCAGGAGTTTTATCCCCCTGATGATCAAACCCGGCGTGCTGGCACGTCGCTTTGTAGACGGCAAACGACTTAAGTATTTGCACCCGGCTCAATTTTACCTTTTTGTATCGGTTATTTTCTTTTTTCTTTTCTCCTTCAGTGTGCGGCAGGCAGACTCCGAAGTAAATAAAGCACTCGAGAAAAATATGGATAATCAAGTGCCCCTGGATTCACTGCAGGTAAAAGTAGATTCGGCAGGGATCGCCCAAGCGCGGGAAGAACTTAAAAGGAACCAGATCTATACAGGTATGACGGACGAGCAGCTAGGAAAACTTGATTCTGCCATCGTCATGGACGCCAGGAATCCCAGTATTTTTATGGGTGAAAGAAGGGATAAACTAGACTCTCTCATTGCCAATGGTGCACCGTTGGATGAAAAATTGAAAGCCATGGGCATGGAAGAAAACGCCGGGGCTTTTAACAGGAGGATCTATACGCAGTTGCTCAAGTTGTACCAGCAGAAAGCCGGAGGTATTTTGCAAACTCTGTACGATACTATTCCCATTGCCATGTTTATTATGCTGCCTTTGTTTGCCATCCTGCTAAAAGTATTTTACTGGAATCGGGGTGGTTTTGCCCACCACATGGTATTCAGTTTTTATTTCTTCACTTTTCTCTTTGCGACTTTCTGTATTTTAATAACGGCCAATTTCATTTTTGACGTACCCTTAGCCCTGGAGATCATAATCCTGGCTTCTGTGATCTTTTACTTTATGATCGCTCTGAGGAATTTTTATCGCAGCAGTTGGTTGGGAGCGTTCTTTAAATCGGGTATCATCTCCTTTTTCTACATGCTTTTTGTAGCTCCCATAGCGGCTTTAGGCGTAGTTTTCGTGGCCTTTCTGCTCTATTGATCATTGGACCATAAAAAGGGCATTGGCAAAGAACAGCTTGCCATTCTCCCAGAACCCCCTGAAAAGGGGATTGTCTACCATGTAGATCACATGGCCTTTTTCCAAGGATTCCACTCCAAATACCAGGGTGTTGATCAATCTTTCCGGAGTATCACTGCCTGAAAACCCGGCCAGGGGCTTGGTTTGATCTTCTAATACTACCACATTGCCCGTTTCCAGGAATTCATAGCTGCCGTTGCGTATTTTCAGGCTGTAATAGCAATCGCTATAACCAAAGGCCAGGGGGTGGGTTGGATCTACACGGGTTTTAAATATGGCGCCTTTTACATCCTCCTTCAGTTGCTCTCTTACGGTTTTAGCGTAGGAACTAAGCATTGAGCGGGTGCTGTCTTTTTCTATTTCCCTGGCTTTGATCCCAAAACCATCTTTATCACTAAAACCCTTGATCGCGCCTCCCACCAGGATCAGGCGGCCTCCTTTTTCGACCCAAAGTTTGAGTTTCTGCAATTGCTTGTCACTTAGAAAGTCTTCGTATTCCTTACCATCAGGCATGATAAGAATGTCATAGGTATCAAGATCCAGTTTCTCAAGATTTTCAGACTTGATTACCGTCACAGGATAGCCGAGCTGCTGTTCAAAAAAATGCCAAATTTCCCCAAAACTCAGGCTCGAAGTGGGATCCTCACTGAGCACAGCTACCTTATTTTTTTCAATCATCTTTACATGATCCGAACCCAGGTCTTTCCCGTCTTCCACCATCCCGGTAGTGGTTACGGACAGGTATTTTTTAAATGACACAGCTGCCTGCCTGATGAGTTGATGCCATTCCGCTACTTGCTCATTATCTTTTTTGGTAATGACCAGGCTGCCTGCAGGAAAAGATTGCCCGCTAACTTTAAAAGGACGCTGCGCACTTCTAACTCGAATGCCTTTTTGAAGAAGCAACGCCAGGAATTGCGCGTCTTTCAGACTGTTCCAGTCTGTTACATAGGCGTAAAAACTACCCGGATCA
>JBPEXP010000449.1:0-1885 GCA_052031475.1 Flavobacteriaceae bacterium
TTTTCTGTGGGACAGTTCCGGCAGCAGGCAATATCGTGATACCATATCCGAAACGGAATTTTTAGAGACCTATTTTAAAACCAGAGGTGATGTAGACCTAAGCCTGATTTTGTTCAGCAACGCCCCTCATACCAGGGAAAATTTCCGTATAGAGAATGGACAATGGGGCCTTCTGAAGGAAAGGCTGTCCAGGGTCCATTACGATGGAGGTACTTCTTACTCAGACTTGTCAGACTACGCCCAGGGCGAAGTTCTTCTATTTACTGACGGGCATCAGAATACCCGTCCTGATAATCCATTTTTTCAGGGCCAACTAACTGTGGTGAACAGTTCAAAGGACTACAATACAGCCAATCTCAACTTGCTGGCCATTCTCAATCAGGGGAATCTTGTCAATCTGACTTCGGGCAGCAAGATTGAAAAGTCAGACAAGTATTTCGGAAAAATTCAGGGCAACCAGCTCGAAAACCAACAAATTACAATTTCAGTGAAGGGAAAATCTGCTTCGGCAACAAGACCGGATGCCGATGGTTCCTATAGTCTGGAGGCCAATAATGGCGATACCTTGGTCATATCGGCCTATGGGCAGGAAAAGCTTGAGAAAATATTGGGTGATAACAGAAACATTGATATTTGGTTGGGAGGAACAGACGAGATTGTGCTTCAGGAAGTTGTAGTTACCGGGGAACAACAGGAAAGTTCGGAGGAAAAAATAACGGCCTACGGAACAAAGAACCAGGACGCTGTAGGCTACGCTGTGCAGACCATTACTGATGAAGATATTTCGGATATATCCACGACCGTAAATAACGCCACACAGGGTAAATTTTCAGGTGTTAGCTTAGGTCAGAATGACGATCTCAGCCAGGTAAAAATGCGGCCCAGCAATTCTATTCTGGGAAGTAATTACGGCCTCATTGTTATAGATGGGGTGCCACTTCCTCGATCTGATTCAGGATCTGTGGGTCTGGCCGATGTTGCAGCGGCTCCTTCCAATGACACCAGCAGACCTAATGCTATTCAGAGCACATCTTTTATCGATCCGCAAAACATTGCCAGTATTACGGTGTTAAAAGGACTGGCAGCCACGAACCGCTTTGGAAGCATGGGATCCAACGGTGTCATACTCATTACCACGAAAGGGGGAGCCTTTGGTCAGTCTAGAGAGAAGAAGGACCTGGCCCTGCTTACGGATAATATTTATGAAGATAAGATCAGGGTTTCCACTAAAATGTTGGTAACCCCGTATTTGAGAGCCTTGAAGAACGCAAAAAATGTGCAGGAAGCCTATGACATTTATTTAGACCAGCGCCGGCAGTACGGAAGTCAGGATGCTTTTTACGTGGATATTTATGAATATTTCAAAGTTACCAGTCAACCAATTGCCGATCGAATTCTGTCCAATATCCTGGAAGACGAGGACGCCAGTTACAATACCCTGAGGGCTATGTATCTAAAATGCAGGGAGGCCGAGAAAAGCGGCATGGCACTGGATGCTGCCCAAAAGCTACTCGAACGATTCCCGGACAGGATCCAATCTTATCTGGATTATGCTCTGGCTCTTAAAGAAAAAGGTGCTTATCAACAAAGTCTGGAGCAATTGCTCGACATAGCAGATGGTTCCGTAAACAGTGACCTGGATTTCAGCAGCTTAAAAAAATCGGTTCAGGCCGAGATAAAAAACCTGGTTTACCTGCACAGCCCAAAATTGGACCTGAAAACTTTGTCATCTGCCTACCTGAACAACATATATTATGACGCCAGGGTAGTCTTTGAATGGAGTTATTCACCTGCGGAGTTCGAACTGCAATTTGTCAATCCTCAGAAACGATTTTTTACCTGGGAGCATACGTCTATGGTAAATCCTGCCAGACTCAAACAAGAA
>JBPEXP010000045.1:0-1910 GCA_052031475.1 Flavobacteriaceae bacterium
GATCAACGGGATTACGATTTTGCCAAAAAATTCAACATCCCCATTCCCAATATTTTTGAGGGAGTAGATATATCCGAAGAAGCATTTGAAGACAAGGCCGGGACGGTCATAGCCAACTCTGGATTTATAAGCGGACTGAACTATAAAGAAGCCTGTCGTGCTATCATCAATGCGCTTGAGGAAAAAGGCATAGGCGAGGGAAAGATCAACTACAGGCTGCGCGACGCGGTTTTCAGCAGGCAACGTTATTGGGGCGAGCCTTTTCCGGTTTACTATGTGGATGGGATGCCGCAGATGATACCGGAAGACCAACTGCCTTTGCACCTCCCCGAAGTTGAGAAGTACTTACCTACAGAGACTGGCGATCCTCCGCTGGGGAATGCCCCGGTTTGGGCCTGGGACACGGAGAATCTCAAGGTTGTTGCCAACAATAAGATCGACCACAAAACAGTATTTCCCCTCGAACTGAATACCATGCCGGGCTGGGCTGGAAGTTCCCAGTATTTTAACCGCTATATGGATCCCCGCAATGAGGAAACGATCTTTTCTGAAGAGGCGATCCGGTACTGGCAGGATGTAGACCTTTATATAGGCGGGATCGAACATGCCACCGGACATTTGCTGTACTCCAGGTTCTGGCAAAAATTCATGTATGATCGGGGCTGGGTGCTTAAGGATGAATATGCCAAAAAGCTGATCAACCAGGGAATGATACTGGGTACCAGCGCCTTTGTTTACAGGGAAGAAAGCTCCGGGAAGTTAATTTCCAAGGGTTTGATCCTGGATAAAGAGGTTAATCCGATACACGTTGAAGTTGCTCTGGTCAACGCTTCAGATGAATTGGATATCGATGGATTTAAAAAATCCAGACCGGAATTTGCCGAGGCAGAACTAGTGCTGGAAAAAGGAAAATACATCGTAGGCCGGGAAGTGGAAAAAATGTCGAAATCCAAATACAATGTGGTAAACCCGGATGAGATCTGCGAGGAGTACGGGGCAGATTCGCTGAGGCTGTACGAGATGTTCCTCGGGCCGTTAGAACAGTCGAAGCCCTGGAATACGGCTGGGATCAGCGGTGTATACGGATTTCTTAAAAAATTGTGGAAGCTTTACCACGGTGGATCGAATGGTGCCTTCCTGGTGACTGACGAACCTGCTTCGGCCGAGTCGCTTAAAACGCTGCACAAGACCATCAAGAAAGTGGAAGAAGATATCGACCAGTTCTCGTTCAATACCTCCGTATCCACCTTTATGATCTGCGTAAACGAGCTTGCTGCTCAAAAGTGCCATCACCGGGAGGTACTGGAGCCCCTGGCCGTTATCATCTCTCCATATGCCCCTCATATTGCCGAAGAACTATGGTCATTACTTGGGCATGAACGCTCTGTGGCCTATGCAACTTTCCCGGAACTGAAGGAAGAGTACCTGGTAGAGCAGACTAAGGTGTATCCCATATCTTTTAATGGGAAAATGAGATTTACCCTGGAATTATCTCTTGATTTGGGCAGGGAGGAGATCGAAGAAGCTGTAATGAAGCACGAAAAAACCCAGCAGCAGCTGCAGGGCAGGTCGCCGAAAAAGGTTATCGTGGTTCCCGGTAAGATCGTCAATATTGTAGGATAGATGGCCTTTACTACCAGAGCCAGTGCCAAGCTGGCATCAAAACACATGGATTAAGCCGCCAAAATTCCCGCTATTCTGTACATTTTGTCATATTTGTGGCATCCGAAAGGAGTGGCTGAATTTTTGATAGAGGAATATTGTAATTTTATACAAAGAAAATCTGAAAAGATATGATGGGTTATTATATACTTATTGGTGCCATTGCCCTGCTGAGCTGGGTTGTTAGCGCCAGGCTTAAGAGCAAGTTCAACCACTATTCCAAGGTTCGACTCAGAAATGGGATGAGC
>JBPEXP010000450.1:0-4001 GCA_052031475.1 Flavobacteriaceae bacterium
ATTATAGGAAGCTCTGTACAGGGACGGGATATTCCCTGTGTTACCCTGGGATCAGGATCTGTTAAAATTCTTATGTGGTCTCAGATGCACGGCAATGAAAGTACGACCACCAAAGCCGTGATGGATCTGATCCGAACTATGCATCAAAAAAGCCGGGAAGCTGCAGAAATCCTCCACGGCACGACCATCAGGATCATTCCGATGCTCAATCCAGACGGGGCTGAGGTTTATACCCGTGAAAACGCGGCAGGGGTAGACCTTAACCGGGATGCCCAGGATCTTAGTCAGCCTGAAAGCCGCTTACTCCGAGAGTTATACGATCGCTTTAATCCGGACTATTGTTTTAATCTACACGATCAGCGCAGTATTTTTAGTGCGGGAAACGAAGCCCTTCCCGCAACGATCTCCTTTCTGGCCCCGGCAGCTGATCAGAATCGCAGTTTAACATCTTCCAGGAAAGAGAGTATGAGGCTCATTGCGGCCATGGCAGCCAAATTAAAACCGTTGCTCGGAAGGGGAATTGGCAGGTATGATGACGCATACAATCCTGATTGTGTGGGAGATACGTTTCAATCCTTGGGTATACCAACTGTTCTGTTTGAAGCAGGTCATTATCCCGGAGATTACCAGAGGGAAGAGACCAGAAAATATATCTGGCATGCCATGATGAGTGGCTTACTCACCATAACCAGAGGCAGGCTGGGTGATTTTACCGTAGAGCAATACCTGGAAATACCCAATAATGAAAAACGCTTCTTTGATATTCTGATCCGCAACGCCTATAAGCTGGGAAGGTCCTTTGACAAAAAAGGTGACATTGGGATCCTTTATAAGGAAGAATTAGAGAAGGGTCGGATACACTTTAAGCCGAATATTGAGACCATTGATCTGTTGGACGATCACTATGGCCATGAAGAATTTGACTGTGAAGATTCGGAGGCTGTAAAAAAGTTGAAATCCCGCCCCGATCTGAAAGCCATCCTTTTTTAGTTAAATCACAAAAATTATCCATTCTATTACATAATATTCAAAAGAACGGCGAATTTATTATGGTATATTTCTTAATTTTATATTTTTACCAAAAATTCTATCGAAATGGGTAAAGTTAAATTGGACGAAATTGATCATCAAATCCTCGATATGCTCATCGATAATACGAGGACACCCTTTACAGATATCGCCAAAAAATTGCTGATCTCTGCCGGTACGGTCCACGTACGAGTGAAGAAGATGGAAGAGGCAGGAATTATCAAGGGATCATCCCTTACCCTCGACTATGTGAAGCTCGGCTATTCCTTCATCGCCTATGTAGGGATATTTCTGGAGAAGACACACCAGACTAAATTTGTTCTGGAACGACTCATCCAAATCCCCTATGTAACTGTGGCTCACATTACTACGGGCAAGTTTAATATCTTTTGTAAGATCAGGGCCAAGGATACTACCCATGCCAAGAATATTATTTTCAGGATAGACGATATTGACGGGATTAGCCGTACAGAGACCATGATCTCGCTTGAAGAAAGCATCAATGACAAAAAGAGATTGATGCATACGATCTTTAACGAGTTATAAAAGTAGTATTTACCACAAATTCAGTCCCAATCGAGTCCGGTTGGGATTTTTAGTATGAAATCATGAAAAGGTCAGAGTTAAATAAGGGCGATTACCATCCATTTTACGAACCTTACATCCAGTCCCTCGCAGACGTGGAATTGATGGAGATGTTGCGAAAGCAAAGAGAAAATTTTCCAAAGTTTATCAGCAGCATACCCGATGATAAATGGCAAAGCCGTTATGCCCCTGGTAAATGGACCATAGCCGAGGTCCTCGTGCACGTGTTAGACGCCGAACGTGTATTTCAATACAGGGCATTGCGTTTCGCCAGAAATGATTCCACGCCTTTACCTGGTTTTGACCAGGAAAATTATGTGCCTTTTTCAGGTGCTGCAGAATTGAGCAAGGAAGATGTGATAGAGGAGTACAAGGCAGTGAGAGCTTCAACAATTGCCCTGTTTTCCAGATTCGGAGAAGAAGAATTGAAAAGAAGGGGCAAGGCCAATAATGCTGACATGAGCGTGGCGGCCCTTGGATTTATCATCTGCGGACATCAACGGAGCCACCGCGATACGATCCGCTCCAGGTATCTCTCTGCTTAGTCGAGATCTGTTTCGTCTTCAAGTTCCTGTTCGAAGCCGAGGTCCATTTCGGCTTCCTCAACCAGTTCGTCCTCATCTGAGTCCAGTTCTTTTTCGATGCTATCCTCAAAGTTGGAAATGAAGTTGCTGAGGCTGCGACTGATCTTTACCAGGTACAGGGCATCTTCAGTCCTCAGTTCAACGGCCTGAACAATTTCGCCTTGTGCATTGGTAAAAGCGATAATGTCTTCATCCCCGTATCCGTTGGGGTAAGACTCAATGAGCATGGCTGCCAGGTGATGATCGAGCTTTTTGTAATCTACAAGCAGGCGTTTCATAGCTAGGTTTGTTGTTGGGAGCCCAATATTCTCGGGCTGTGATGGTTATATAAACCTAATCTAGCCTATTTTTCAGTAGCTTTTTGTAAAGAGTTGTAAAATGGTGAATTAAGTATATGTAGGTACTATTCGCTGTAGTATGCAAAGGCTTCGCTAAAGAGTTCTTCAGGAACACGGTTGTCTATGACCGCCTCTCCGATCCTTTTTATAAGCACGAAGTTGATATGGCCATGGGTGTTCTTTTTGTCAAACTTCAGCAAGTTCAAAATCTCTTCAATGTCGCTCTCGCTAAAATCGATCCGTTGATAACGCTTATTCAGGGTAGTCTTGATGTCTTCAAGCTGATTTTCGCCCAGCCCCACTAATTTATGCGACAGATAACTTTCCAGGATCATGCCGGCAACTATAGCCTCTCCGTGGAGCAATGGATGGTACTTGTCTTTTTTAAGAAAGTGCGATTCGATCGCATGGCCCAGAGTGTGTCCAAAATTGAGCACTTTACGCAAATTCTTCTCGGTAGGATCCTGGCAGACGATGTTATTCTTGATATTGACTGAATCGCATATGAGATTGTTGATATTGTCAAAGGGCATGATCTGCTTGAGCATAGTCCAGTGAGCTTCACTTTCAATCAGTCCGTGTTTTAGCATTTCGGCAAAGCCGCTTAGCCATTGTCTTTCTTCAAGCGTACGCAGAAATGGGGTGATCACCAAAATCATTACAGGTTCCTGTATAACACCGATCTGGTTTTTGAGGTTGCCAAGATCAACTCCGGTCTTTCCGCCCACGGAAGCATCAACCATGGCTAGAAGCGTGGTGGGTACATTGATGAAATCAATGCCCCTCTTGAAGGTGGAAGCCACAAAGCCCCCTAAATCCGTGATCACACCACCGCCCAGGTTGATAAGCAAGCTGCGTCTGTCTGCATCCAGTTCAGAAAGGGCGTCCCAAACCTGGGAACAGGTCTCTATATTCTTATAGGCCTCTCCGGACTCAATTTCAATGATTTCAAATTCAAAGACCTTGTCGAGCTGCGCTGAGAATTGTGGCAGGCAATGCTCGTTCGTATTCTCATCCACCAGCAGAAACACCTTGGAGTAATTAGCTTGCTGCATATGTGCCTCCAGGGCTTCATATGCCCTGTAATTAAAATGAATGGCCGATCCGGACGTCACAATGGATTCCATGGAATTGAGTTTCTAAGTTGGCAGGAAATTGAGATTGATATCGCAAATTAAGGGTATTTTTCCTGAATTAGAACCAATTCCAGTGATTATATTTGAGACCGAAATCACCCTTGATAAATGGACCGTATTTTTGAAGATACCGAGACGGCATTTGCCCTCAAAACAGACTCCGAACTGGAGCGTGCATACTTTTTATTCAAGCTGATTGCCAACGAACCTTTGGTGCGCATCGGGACAGCGGTTACCAATTTTGCCATCAAGGCGCACCTGCCTGTGGAAGGTCTGATCCGGGCTACTGTTTTTGATCATTTTTGCGGCGGAGTCAGTGAAGACGACTG
>JBPEXP010000451.1:0-5009 GCA_052031475.1 Flavobacteriaceae bacterium
GGCGGATACTACAATCGTGGAAATTTACGAACAACTATTGGAATGTCAGGCTGAGCGCCCGCCTGAATGACTAGTCGGGCAGGGAGTCGAAGCCCAATCGGGCAGAGTTGCGAAATAGTTATTTCACAGAGTCGCGCAAAGAAGCACAAAGGGTCGCAAAGGGTTAGCCTAAGGCCCTGTCAGGCTGAGCGGAGTCGAAGCCTAATCGGGTAGGTTTGCGAAATAGTTATTTCACAGAGTTGCGCAAAGAAGCACAAAGGGTCACAAAGAGTTAGCCTATGGTCCTGTCAGGCTGAGCGGAGTCGAAGCCCAGTCGGGCAGTCAGTAGAAGCCAGTGAAGATGGAATTTAATGCGGGAAGTGGGGAATTTGAATAAGCAATCCGTATTTTAGGCTGTCTTATCAGAAATAGATGGATCTCGAAACTCTTGTGCAAAAATTTCAGGAAGGCGATATCAAAGCCTTTGAAGAGCTGTATCATCTGTATTCAGAGAACATTCAGGGGGTCATCTTCACCATCCTGCGGGATCATGTTCTTGCACAGGAGGTCTGTCAGGATGTTTTTTTAAAAGTCTGGCAAAGATCTGATCAATACAATGCCTCCAAGGGCCGGTTCTTTACCTGGGTATTGAATATAGCCAGGAATGCCGCCATAGACCTGATGCGGTCCAGAGATTATAAAAATCAAAAACAAAACCTTCCCGGCAGTTATTTCGTAAGTATCCTCGAAGCTGCTGAGCCGGCCACGGAAGCCCCCGTAACCTCCGGCAAGCTCAGGCATCTTATAGGCAGCCTTAAACAAGGCTGTATAGAACTTATAGAACTATTGTACTTTAGGGGGTATACGCAGAAGGAAGTATCCTCAGACCTGAATATTCCGGTTGGGACCGTAAAGACCCGGCTGCGAAGTTGTATTTCAGAATTGAGGAAAAATATGAAATTGTAGCATGGACGTTGATAAATACATAGCTTCAGGCATCCTCGAAATGTACGTGGCCGGATTGCTTTCAGAAAGCGAAAATCTGGACGTAGACCAGGCCATTAAGGATCATCCTGCGATCAAAAAAGAGGTCGAGGAGATCGAAGCCGCCGTTTTATATCTGACCGCCCTTGCAGAAGATGGGAAAGCCCCCGGTTTTGCGGCTATCAGGCATCGCATTGAACTGGACAGGAAATCTTCTGAAGTAAAAGTCATCAAAAAACCGATCGACTGGTTTCGCTATGCCGGTTGGGCCGCCGTATTGGTCGTTGGAGCCGGACTTTGGTATCAATATCAACAGAATAAGGAATTGGATTCCCAGCTGCAGATAGTTCAGGAAGAAGTAATCCAATTGGAAGAACAAATTGCCAATGCCTCCCAGTCTCAGCAGTTGACAGAGGAGCTTCTAAGAACGCTGAGAGATAAAAACATCACCGTAGTTCCGCTTCAGGGTCAACTGCGATCTCCCGAGTCCTATGCGAAGGTATATTGGAACAAAGAACAGCAAAATGTATTGGTAGATGCCCAGGGCCTGCCTGAGCCACCTGAAGGCATGGCCTACCAGGTATGGTCGCTCACTTTGGATCCTTTAACGCCCGTGAGTATTGGCCTTCTGGAAAATTTTACCGGGGATGAAAACAGGATCTTTGAACTTTTAAATCCAAATGATTCTGAAGCATTCGGGATTACGCTCGAACCTGAAGGTGGCAGTGAGACGCCCAACCTTGAACAACTTTTTACCTTGGGAACAGTGGCCAGTTAAAATAACATCGCAAACAAAACATAAAAAAAGGGGCTGCACGCAGCCCCTTTTTCCAACTTAATCACCATCTACAATCTCTGCAGCTTTTCAAAGGCCAACGGACCAATCTCAAATGCTGCAGCAACCAGTTCCTCCTTGATCTCACCAAGCTTAGCAGTGCTGCCTGATGCCTTATAAATTTCTGCTGATCTCAGCAGTATATTGGGTTCCCCGGACTTACCATCTACGTATTGCTGAACGATCTCCAGGGCCTTTTGAGGCTCTCCATTCTTTAAGTACGCATAGGAAAGCAAACTGTAGGTTTCCGGCGTCGGTCTTTCTTCAACTTCCTGTTTTGCCAATTCCAGGGCCTTTTCCGGATCATGAAGCTCGCCCAGATATAGTTCTGCCTTGTGAAAATCATACATCCGCCCGTAATCCTTTTTGTTGACCACCTCATCAAATACGGCGAGATTTGCCTTGCTGACTCGCTGATTCTTTTTGAAATCATTGATCTCAGCGGTCAACAGGTAAAAATCCGGAGATTGATTTTTCCTGGTAACGGCATTGATGATCCGAAGCGCCTCATCCGGATTTTTTTCATGTGAGTAAACGATCCAGGCGATCCCTTTTTTGGCATAGGCATTACCAGGATCCAGGACAAGGGCTTTCAGGTAGTAATCATATGATGTGGCAATTTCGCCTGCATGGCCATAGTAATCCCCCAGGTTCGTGTAAGACCATAACATCAGGCTCTTATCTTTGGAACGCTCAGCTGTAATTTTGGCCTTCTCCATTAAACTGATTGTCCTATTGAGTTCTCCTTCATGATCATGCCATTTGGCCAGGCGGATCAGGTACCCAAAGTGGGAATAATTTGCAAGACTGTCCAGGTAGGACTTGGCTAGCTCGTAATTACCCAATTCCATGTGCACATCAAAATAAAGGCTTTGTGTATCTATCTTTCCGCCTCCGGCATCATCGGCTAATTGGGCCATTTTCAGCGCTTCTTTAAAGCGGTGCTGCGAAATATAGTTTCTGGCCAGCGCCCTTAAATAGCCTGACTTGTTGATGGCTGCGATATCAACCGCCTTAGTTAAAGCCTGTTCAGCTTTTTTCAGATAGTCGATATTGCCTGTATTCTGAAAATAGCGACTGTTTTCTTGAGCCACCACTGCAAAACTCAGTAGTTGCAGACTATCTGGCTTTATCTTATCATTCCAGAGTTCATAATACTTGGAAGTAGTCTTGTCATTACTTTGATCCAGATAGGCTTCGTAGTCCCGGGAATCGGTAATTTTATTTGATTCCCTGTCAGGCCCACAGGAGGCCAGGATGCAAAGGATCAATAGGTATGCTAAATTTTTCATGATCTGTTGTTGTTTTCAATGGAACAAGCGGGGAGTGAGGGTTCTCCCCTGGATCTTGCTCCTGTTAATCTGTTATTCAGGTGCGCCGAGGTAAGGGAATTCTGCAGAAAGATCCGCGGTAAGAGACACACCGTCTGAAGTGAGTCTGGGGAGATCTGCCATGCCGTCCATATCGGTATCCTGACCGCTGAATCTGTCGCCGGTTTCACCACCGAAGAGAAGGATCAGGCTGACGTCTATAATATCGTCTTCCAGTTTACGACCGGTAAGAGCTACTTCGTCGCCATCAGGTACAAGGATGCTGCCATCCATATCCGCATCTGTTCCCGGATCAAAATAAGTGGTGGGCAGGTCCGGTGCCACCTCCAGAACATCCGCTGCCAAATACCCGGTTAGGGTAGCCGCGTCCAGTCCCAGTATATTGGGTTCGTAATTCACGTCCATCGGATCAAGACCCAGCAATTGGGCATATACATCGTGGTATGCTTCCAGTCTGGCTTCGAAATCTGCCTGAAACATTGCTCCCATTTCGGATGGGATAGCTACGTTATGGGCATCTTTAATATCGCCGTCTGCGCTTAGAACCGTATTAATGCCCGGGCGACCCATATGGTCAACCTGGGAATAGGTGCCTGAAAAATCAGGGTCTTCCATCTGATCCATACAGGGAGTACAATCTCCTCCACAGTCGATACCCGTTTCATTCCCATTCTGAATTCCATCCGTACAGGTGGCCATATCCATAGCCATGGCTTCATCGTCATTATTGCATCCCACCGCTAAAATCAATGCGGTTAGAAATGCTGTTGCTATAATTATTTTCGATTTCATTTTATTCCTATTTAGATTGATTACTGTAATCTGTTTGTTGTGGCCCAGGTCTTGTAAACATTAAGACCAAGGGCATTGGTGGCTGTAGTGCTGCCCAGGAGCGCATTGGGAATCTCAATGGCAATAGACATGGTGTTGGCACCATCAAAGGTGTCTTCTGCCTCTCCCGGTGGCAGGAAACCCTCAGGGGCCATACCTCCGATTACGGCGTTAAACTGGAAGAAATCAAAGTAAAAGGCATCCTGCCGGGGACCGGCAAATAGTTTTACGCCATCTTCCGTAGTCGTAGTGATCGCAGTAGCAGCTGAAATTTCAACACTGCCCAATGGGGCATCAATGAGCACTTGTCCGTTGATCCCCGTTTGCGTAGGGGCTGCCGGGCCAAAGAAATACATGGTGCCGTTTCGGGGTATCGCCTGGATAACTAAGTCCTCAACAAGATCGTCATCGGTGTCGATATTGATCTCAGTAAGAATGTTCTCATCAAAAGTTCCGTACGCCAGGTCTGGAAGTACGTTAGACTGTAAATCGACAATAAATACTGTATTGTCTGATCCCTCACTGGGTTCAAAGGCGTAGAAATCTGCAATATCTGCAGTGATCCCGCTGGTGGAAGGAGCGTCTATGTGATCAGCTGCCACAAATACTGCAGCCGTCAGCAGGGCTATTCCTAGTGCTAACAAAATTGGTTTTCTTTTCATTTTTATGATTTTTAAGATTTCTGGTTCATTCCTACCTACGCACTTCAGATTCCAGGGTTTGGTTTGATATGTTAATATTTTGTTAATGTGTAAAAGAGTCAGAAGACCGAAGTCGGAAGACGGTAGACGGAAGACGGAAGACGGAAGACGGAAGACGGAATTTAATGTGGAATCTAAAAAGTGAAAAATTTGTTTGAATGTCAGGCTGAGCGCAGTCGAAGCCGGGGCATGTCTAAAGACCGAAGACCGAAGACGGAATTTAATGTGGGATCTAAAAAGTGAAAAAATTGTTTGAATGTCAGGCTGAGCGCCCGCCTGAATGACTAGTCGGGCAGGCCCGCCTGAACGGACGGGTAAACAGTTGAAGCCAAGAAGGTTGGCAGACAA
>JBPEXP010000452.1:0-1571 GCA_052031475.1 Flavobacteriaceae bacterium
GGATTTGAAGTTAATTCTTCTTATGTTAAAGAACTTGGGGTACGTATTCAGCGTATCTTAGGTATAATCAAAAATCCCAAATAATATGGAGAAATCAGGTTTAGGGGTAAAGATTTTGATCGAGATTGAATCATTGATTTACCGGAGTTGCGAACAAGACAAAGTGTCTGAGGCATATCGCAGATTACACCGGGAAATCGTAAAGAAGCACTTTGGTGCCGTTGATGCAGTTTTCGATTATCAGGAGAAGTTTGTGAGTTTGGTCCGCGAATACGAATTGGACCGGTCGGAGATGGAAGATGAGAATTGCTTTACCCAAATTATTCATTCCAACGTGCGTTACGATAATCTCGTAAACTTTCTGATGTCCTGCCTCGGATCAGACACGGAAAGTCTTGCATTTTATATGCGGATTCTCAGGGAATTCGGGGCTAATGAGCTCCCGTTGGTAGCAGTTTGATTTAATTGTACAACCAGAATATAAAAAGGACGTTTAATAGCGTCCTTTTTTTATTGCAATTCCGTCACCTGTTAACACCCTGCTGGCAAAATTTTTTTTAGTTTTGCCCCACTAAATTTTAGGGAAATGAAAAAGCTCATATTATCTCTATTCTTGCTCGTAGGCTTCTACGCCCAGGCTCAAGATCTGAAAGCTCATTACGAAGCTTTCTACAAAGAAATGCGCATGCAAGGTGATATCAATGGCGTGATTACAGCCTTGACCCACCTCAATGTACTAGATCCAAATCAGTCCAGAAGGGATACTCTGGCCTATGTGTACGCCAATAACAATCAGCACCTTCAGGCCTTAAACACAATCGGAATTGAAAAATTAGAATCTGATTCTGATCTGGCCGTTCAGGTTAAAGCTATATCACTGAAAGCTTTGAACCAACCCAAGCGTGCAATAGAGCAATTCGAAATTCTTCATAAACGTTCACCCAGTGCTTATCTGGCTTATGAGATGGCCGACTTGAAGATCCAAATTGGAGATAATGACGGTGCAATAGCAGACATAGAATACGGTATTTCCAATGCTACTGACGATATGAAGTATGCTTTTTACGAAAGACAACAACCATATGAAGTGCCTTTGAAGGCTGCGTTAATCCACTTGAAAGGCCTGATGCAGTACAATATGGATAAAAACAATATCGACCAGGCTATAGCCACCATTGATGAAGCCTTGAAGATAGATCCCAATTTTAACCTGGCGAGTTTAAGTAAGCAGGCCTTGGAATCGAGGAAGGAAAATCCGGAGGGACAAAATTAATTGCCGGAATTTCTATCTTCCATTTCCTGTAATAAATCACGGAATCCCAGGGCAACACCGTTAGTCCAACCAAATCCATCCTGAGTGGGATATTCACCCCCTCCGGATAACAGGCTAAGGTCTTCCACGTTGTATTTCTCCATCATCTTACCTGTGTTTTGGTAAACCCGCTCGTTTACCGCTAGCCATCGCTGCATTATTTCACTAGCCTCCTCCTGAAAACCGTAATTCAGAAGACCGTGAACGGCCATCCATTGCAAAGGCGCCCAGCCATTGGGTGCATCCCATTGTTGTCCGG
>JBPEXP010000453.1:0-5877 GCA_052031475.1 Flavobacteriaceae bacterium
AAAGACTGACAGTTAAGTACGGCCTGGTCAGAAAGAGTAGGGGATCCGTAAGTTTTTCTGCCCAGCGCCAGTCCGGACAGAACCAGGGGATGATCTCCGGCAATGGAGGAAGAATTTAGGCGCAGCGATCGTGCTCGCAATTCACAGGGGGCTTCCTCTGTAAGTATATCTGCGATTTCTTTATTGGAATAACAGTCATTTACACGAACATCTATTACCAGTTCTACCTGAGAGGGTACCACATTGTGCTGCGAACCGGCATGAAGCTGGGTGACAGTTATTTTGGTGGCCCCCAGCATATCGGAAACCTTTTCAAAAGAGTATTCGCGAAACCATTGGAGCACTTCTATGGTTTTATAGATAGCGTTGTCATCATTGGGGTGCGCCGCATGTGAAGGAGTACCTTTTACAAGCCCGTCAAATACCACAAGGCCCTTTTCCGCAATGGCCAACTGCATCTGCGTTGGTTCGCCAACGATGGCCACATCAATTTCAGGCAACAGGGGTAATACACTGTTAAGGCCATTGGGTCCGGAACTCTCCTCTTCAGCCGATGCAACCATAACGATATTATGGGAAAGGTGCTCCTTTTCGTAAAAATAGGCAAAGGTGGCGAGCAGTGAAACCAAACAACCTCCGGCATCATTGCTCCCCAGGCCGTAAAGCTTGCCATTTTCAACATCAGGACTGAATGGATTTCTGGTGTACGCATCGTTGGGCCTAACCGTATCGTGGTGTGAATTCAACAGCAGATGCGGCAAAGAGGCATCATAGTGTTTGTTAAAAGCATATACGTTATTGTTGGCCCTTTTACACTTTATTCCCATATCGGCGAACCAGGACTCTATGAGCAGGGCCGTTCCCTCTTCTTCGGAAGAGAATGAAGGAGTGGCAATGAGCTTTTTCAAAAGGTCTAGTGCGCTTTTTGTAAGTTGGCCTTTAGACATCTTCATAGAGTGACAGTTGTATAGTTCTTAGCTTCATCATCAAGCATATTCATATCGCCGATACAAATTTTGGACACCTGAGATTCCAGGGCTCTGAAGCAATTGTGCAATTTAGGCAGCATGCCGGTATGAATAATATTCTTTTCAAGTAATTCTCTGTAGCGCTCCTTGTTTATATGCTTAATTACAGAATCTTCATTGTTCATTTCGCTTAATACACCTTTCTTTTCGAAACAATAATACAAGGTTGTATCGTAATCCGAACTCAAGCCAATGGCCAGCTCTGATGCGATAGTATCGGCATTGGTATTGAGAAGCTGTCCATTTCCATCATGGGTAATGGCACAGAATACAGGAACAATCCCGGCCTGTAACATTGTTTGCAGTATGGAGGCATCTACTGAAACCACGTCGCCAACCAAACCAAAATCAATATCCTTTACAGGGCGCTTTACAGCAAGAATAGCATTGGCATCGGCTCCGCTCATTCCCGCCGCATTGCAGTTTTTAGACTGCAGCAGCGCAGTGATCTTTTTGTTGAGCAGGCCTGCATAGACCATAAGCACAACGTCCAGGCTTTCTTCGGTAGTGATCCTTCTGCCCTGGTGCTGCCGGGTAGGGATACCAAGCTTTGATTCGAGCTTGGAGGCGTGTTTGCCACCCCCATGCACCAAAATCTTTAAACCTTTCAATTGGGCAAATTTGTCGGTGAATTGCTCCAGCGAAGCAGGGTCTTCAATGATATTACCACCGATCTTAACAATGGATAGTCTGATCCTGTTATTATGGTCCTTTTCCTTTCCCATCATGAGCTCATTTCTCCAATAATTTTTGAAGGACTAATTGTGCGGCGTAAGTCCTGTTATTGGCTTGTTGGTGTACCAAAGACTGAGATCCATCCAGCACGGCATCTTCCACAACTACATTTCGCCTCACCGGGAGACAGTGCATAAATTGCGCTTTGCCAAGTTTGGATGCCGTCATCATCCAATCCGCATCTTTTCTGACCACTTTGCCGTAGTCTTTAAAACTGCTCCAGTTTTTAACATAGACAAAATCAGCTTCTTTAAGAGCTTCTTCCTGATTGTAAAACACCGCGCTGTCCTTTACTATTTCCGGATCCAGATCATAACCTTCGGGATGAGTAATGCACAGATCCACTTCTGATCTTTGCATGATATCTACAAAAGAATTTGCTACGGCATGGGGTAATGGACGTGGATGCGGTGCCCACGATAGTACCACTTTTGGCCGTTGATTTTTTTTGTGCTCTGCAATGGTAATGGCATCGGCGAGGGCCTGTAGAGGGTGGTGAATGGAACTTTCCATATTTACTACAGGTACGCCCGCATATTTTCTAAATCCGTTCAAGACCTTTTCTGCCTTGTCTGCTTCCTTGTCTTTTAGAGAGGCAAATGCCCTTACCGCAATAATATCGCAATATTGTGAAACTACCTGAGCTGCTTCTTTGATGTGCTCAGCACTCTGCTGGTCCATGACCGTGCCTTCGTCAAATTCCAGGATCCAGCCATCTTTACCAATATTCATGACCATCACCTGCATCCCCAGGTTCAGGGCCGCTTTGTGGGTACTGAGACGTGTTCTGAGACTGCTGTTAAAAAACAACATGCCCAAAGTCTTATTCTGCCCAAGCACGTTTTTACCCAAAGGATCTTTCTTAAGTGTTATGGCCTGCTCTACCCATTTTTGGATATTATCTATGTCTGCTATGCTCAAATAGTGATTCATGATAGTTCTTTATGGAGTGCCTCAAAAAATCGATCTAATTCTTTGTGGCCAATATTCAATGCAGGAAGAATTCTCAGTACTTTCTTATTACTGGCACTGCCCGTAAATACCTGTTGATTGTAGATCAGGTTTTTACGCAGATCCGCTACTTCAAAATCAAATTCAAGTCCCAGCATGAGGCCACGGCCCTTAACTTTTTTTACCTGTTCAATTTCAGCGGCTTTTTCTAAAAAATAGGCCCCCATTTGGCGGGCATTTTCAATGAGTGCTTCTTTTTCAATGATATGAAGTACGGACAAAGCAGCTGCGCATGCCAGGTGGTTACCGCCAAAAGTGGTTCCCAACATCCCTTTTACCGCTGCAAATTTTTGATGGATCAGCATGCCGCCAATCGGAAAACCATTGCCCATTCCTTTGGCCATGGTGATCAGGTCTGGGGTAATACCGTGGTGTTGAAAACCAAAAAATCTGCCGCTGCGTCCGTAACCACACTGAATCTCATCTGCAATAAGCACCGTACCGGTCTCGCGGCAGAGAGATGCCAGCCGTTTGTAGAAGCCGGTACTAGGTTCATCCAATCCTCCCACACCCTGTATCGCCTCTATGATTACGGCGCAAAACTCCTTTCCTTTCAAGGCAGCTTCCACTGCCTTTTCATCATTGAGCTCTAAAAATTGTACCTGATGTTGTTTATTGATAGGAGCCCATATCTTTTGATTGTCCGTAACAGATACGGCCGCTGAAGTACGGCCGTGGAAACTGTTCCTAAAAGCCAGTACTTTGGATCTCCCGGTATGAAAGGAAGCCAGTTTTAGTGCATTTTCATTGGCCTCAGCCCCTGAATTGCATAGAAACAACTGATAATCAGGGCAGCCGGACAATCGCTTTAGTTCAGACCCCAATTCCTGCTGCAGCGGATTGATCACGGAGTTACTGTAAAATCCCATCAGATCTAATTGCCTTTTGATCGCCTTCTTATACTCGGGATGCGAGTGACCCACCGAAATGACGGCATGACCCCCATAGAGATCCAGATATTCCTTTCCCTTCTCATCCGTAATATAGCTACCGCTGGCACTTACAGGAGTGATGTTGTAGAGAGGATATACTTCAAAAAGATCCATGTATTGTGATTTTAGTTCATGGATTTAAATTCGCTGATCTTTTCATACGAGGCCACGATACCCCTAATGAGCGATGAACTGAGGCCCTGGTGCTCCATTTCGTTGAGACCTTGAATAGTGCAGCCCATCGGTGTGGTTACCTTGTCAATTTCTTCTTCTGGGTGATTGCCGGAGTCGATCAGGAGTGCCGCCGCCCCGTTACAGGTGTGCATGGCCAGTTCCTGAGCCTCCCGGGCATCAAATCCGAGCTGGATGGCGCCCTGGGTAGTGGCACGGATCAGACGCATCCAAAAAGCGATCCCGCTGGCACAGATGACGGTGGCCGACTGCATCAGTTCTTCTGGTATTTCCATCGTGTGCCCCATTCTTTTAAAAATGGCCTCGGCCAGCTCCACTCTCTTCTTTCCCTGCTGATTGCTGCAAATGCAAGTCATTGATTTGCCTACTGAAATGGCCGTATTGGGCATACTTCTGATAATATATTTATCTGCACCGATAACCGCTTCAATTTTTGCAATGCTGTAACCCGTAATGGTTGAAATGATCACATGCTTTTCGGTAAGGAGTTCTTTCACTTCCTGCAGTATGTCTGTAAACTGACCTGGCTGTACGGCAAATATTAAGACATCTGACTGCTTAACTGCACTCACATTGTCTGTACTGACGGTTACATTGCCGTAGTTTTCAAAGTGTTTAATGCCGTCTGTATTTCGCTTGGTCAGGTACATGGTTGTGGCCCCGTTGCTATGCAATACCCCTTTAGCAATGGAAATTCCAAGATTGCCGGCTCCGATAATGGCTATTTTCATTTTTCTTCTTTTAAAATTTATTCGTACCGATCAAAATACCCCTGCTTTCAGTTGAAGAGCTTCTGCTTCATCAAAACCGAAGACGAGGTTCATATTCTGAACAGCCTGACCCGATGCGCCTTTGAGCAGATTGTCCAGTACTGAGGTGATCAGTAGCGTGTTTTTATGTTTGATTAGATGTATATGGCATTGATTGGTGTTGACCACCTGTTTCAATTGTACAGCTTGATCGGTTATTTGAGTGAACCGGGCTCCGGCATAGTACTTTTTGTAAATGTCGACGGCATCTTTCTCGCTTCCTTCAAATTCCGTGTAGGCAGTGATCATGATCCCCCTGCTGAAATTGCCCCTGTGTGGCAGAAAGAACAATTCCCCTGGATCCGACTGCAAGGTTCTGATGCTTTCACTGATCTCATCCAAATGCTGGTGGGTAAAAGGCTTGTACCATGAAATATTGTTGTTACGCCAGCTGAAATGCGTAGTGGCAGAAGGTCTGACCCCTGCACCTGTGCTACCGGTAGTGCCGTTGATATGAACAGAATTTCCCAATAGCTGCTGCTCTGCCAAAGGCAGAAGGGCCAATTGAACTGCCGTAGCAAAACAACCGGGATTGGCAATATTTTGCGCCTTTACTATATCTTCCTTATAAAGTTCAGGTAAACCGTAAATAAATTTCCTTTCTCCAAATACTGCATCTTTTTGCAGCCTGAAATCAGTGCTGAGGTCTATGATCCGTGTCCCGGTACCTAAAGAATGTTCCTCCAGGAATTTTCTCGAATGGCCATGACCGAGACACAGGAATAGAACATCCACCTCCTTTTCTACTTCTGAGGTAAATTTGAGGTCGATCAAACCGGTCAGGTCAGGATGAGCATGGCTTACCTCAGTGCCCGGCCTGGAAGAGCTGTAAACAAAGCTCAGGGATACCTGTGGGTGGTTGATCAAAAGCCTGATGAGTTCGCCCCCCGTGTATCCGGCGCCACCGATGATTCCTGCTTTAATCATGATCTTGATTTAATGAGTTCGATATTTTTCCGGGATTGGAGAGGATCTTGATGAATCCCTTGGCATCGTCTGAAGTCCATCCCCTGTTCATTTCACCGTAGGAACCAAATCTGCTTTGCATCAGGTCATAAGGGGACTGTACCCCATCAAGGGTAAATCGGTAAGGATGAAGCGTCACGGTCACCTGGCCGCATACCTTTTTCTGGCTGTCGCTCAAAAAAGCTTCAATATTTCTCATCACCT
>JBPEXP010000454.1:0-6720 GCA_052031475.1 Flavobacteriaceae bacterium
TCCATCAGGCTTTCGCCTTTAAAATCGTCCATAAAATAGCGCTGTTTGATATTAGCGCCCAGGCCCGGAGTCTCCTGCTTATGATCAAAATAAACGCCCTGAACGATCATATTCTCATCTACCGAAATGAAACCCCAGATCGCATCCCAGAGTCCTTTTCCGTACATCGGAAGAATATGATATGTTTTCCCATCTTTCTCACCAACAAAGACCGGTAAGCGTGGGGTCTGTCCTTTTTTGGCTGCCGCGATCTCCTTTTTAAGATCGATCAGGTAGGCCTGATCATTGGGGGTCTTTTCGCCGCCTTCAACTACCCACTGTTCCTTGATATAATTCTGAAAGGCCTCTTCAACCCGATCTGTCGGAATGAAGGTTACACTTCCCTCATCCGAATTTTCGTTGACACCCATGGCGTAGAGAATATTCTGCTGCTTCTCAAAACGCTCATTCTCTGCTATCTTGTCTTTAAGGCCCGAAGCCATATAAGCCAGTACAGATCCCACAACTACAACCATCAGTCCGGCAAAAAGTACCGTATAAACGTTCTTATCAGTATTAATAGCCATATTTATGCAGTTTCAACTTTAAGTGCTTCTTCTTTCCCTTCCCCGGGACCTGCCAGTACTGTAGCAGTTTTAAGTCGCTTCATGCGTTTTTTCACATTGGCCCTGATCACGTAATGATCAATGGTAGGAGCAAATACATTCATCAGCAGGATAGCGAGGAAGACACCCTCGGGATAAGCCGGATTGAATACGCGGATCATGACCGAGATAAATCCGATCAAAAAGCCGTAGATCCATTTACCCCTGTTGGTCTGTGAACCTGTTACAGGGTCTGTGGCCATGTACACGATACCAAAGGCCAGACCACCTACAATGAGGTGTTTCCAGAATTCAAAACTCATCAGCCCGTAAAAATTGCTGGTCTCTGTAATGATCCCGGCATCTACCACACCGTTAAAGATCAGCCCCATAACAAGGGCCCCTATAACGGCACTTACCATGATCCTCCAGCTGGCGATCTTGCTAAAGATCAGGAAAAGTCCGCCCAGCAAACAAAGAAAAGCCGAGGTTTCGCCCACAGAGCCGGGGATAAATCCAAAGAACATATCTGCGGTAGAATAGGTGTATTCTGAGGCATTGTTCTGTGCCAGATATCCTAAAATGGTTTCTCCTGAAATAGCATCGGCCGTTCCGGCGCGTTCCACTGCACCGTGCACCCAAACCTTATCACCGCTCATCCAGGTAGGATAAGCAAAGAATAGAAAGGCTCTGATGGTCAGGGCCGGGTTAAGGATATTCATTCCGGTGCCGCCAAAAACCTCCTTACCAATAACTACTCCAAAGACCACAGCTACAGCCAGCATCCACAGCGGAGTGTCTACAGGCACGATTAGCGGTACCAGCATTCCTGTGACCAGGTAGCCCTCTTCCACCTCATGGCCCTTGATGACGGCAAAAATAAATTCGATGATCAAACCAACGCCATAGGATACGATGACCAAAGGCATTACCTGGGTAGCGCCCAGCCAGAAATTCTCCCATGTGAAGAAGTTTCCAAAGAGATCTAACGTGCGCGGATCTCCATTGGCTGCATCAATAGCGGCAAAGTGCTGATACCCGGTGTTGAAAAATGAAAATATTAAAATGGGGATCAATGCCATGATCACCGTATTCATCGTTCTTTTCAGGTCGTCTGCAGCACGTACATGAGAACCTGAATGAGTGGTCTCATTGGGCGTGAACAAAAAGGTGTGAAAAGCATTGAAAGCCGGTGCCATTTTTTTACCTCTGAACCGGTGCTTGAGAATATGTAATCTTTTCTTAAAGGTGAGTCTTCTATCTCTCATACTTAACCTATTTCTTTATGGAGTAAATCAAGACCATCTCGGATGATCTGCTGGTGAGGTTGTTTTGATATACAGATAAATTCTGTGAGGGAGAAATCTTCTGGTATTACTTCGTACAGACCCAGCTGCTCCATCTCATCAAGATCTTTCACCATACACGCTTTCAACAGTTGCAGCGGGTAAATATCCAGGGGGAAGACCTGTTCGTACTGACCTGTGACCACAAAGGCCCTGTGCTCGCCGTTGGTATTGGTGTCCAATTCAAATTTCTTATTGGGCAGCATCCATGAAAAGGTAAGCGCCCGGGTGTTGGAAATCTTGTCGAAGACAGGTTTGTTCCAACCAAATAATTCGTAATCGTCTCCTTCAGGGATAGCCGTAACCGTGGAATTGTAAAAGCCCAGATATCCGTCTGGTTTAGTCCTCAGACCTGTGAGTACATCCCCGTTGATAAGCCTGAAGCGCTGGTCATTAACCCCACTGGCATAGAGGAAGGTAGATATTTCTGCTCCAATCCTGGTGCTGTAATACTGTGGTTTCTTGACCGATGATCCCACCAAAGCCACTATACGCTCCGGGTTAAATTTTCCGGTCAGCAGGCATTCTCCTATGATGACGAGGTCCTGCGGTGATAAGGTCCAGACCAGTTCACCCTTGTTGATCGGGTCTACTTTGTTGATCTGCGTACCCACCAGGCCGGCTGGGTGAGGACCCGAAACCCGGTGTAAGGCTATGTTCTCGATCTTTTTGAACGGTGAATCGCTGTCTTTGCCTATGGAAACGTGTACGAGTCCCGGAGTCATTTTACCCAGGGCGTCGATTGCTGTCTGTAATTCTTTTTCTTTTCCCTGTAGCACATAGTCCATATCTGCGGCTAGCGGTGCTGTTACATAGGCAGAAATAAAAATAGCCTTGGGAGTGGTATGCGGATCGGCAAGCAGATCATAAGGCCGCTGCTTGATAAATGGCCAGCATCCGCTCTTGAGCAAAAAGCTCCTGATATCTTCATTGGTGGCCTCGGCAACATTCAAAGGTGCGTGGGCCAACTGCTGCTGCTCCTTGTCGGCCAGGATCTTGATGGTGAGGATCTTTCTCCTGGCACCCCTGACGATCTCTATCAGCTCGCCGCTTACGGGCGAGACAAAGAGCATTTCCTCAATGTCCTTATTGTAAAAAATTGGCTCGCCTGCTTTTACTTCTGCACCTTCCTTGACGAGCATTTTGGGAGTAAGTCCGTGGAAGTCTAAAAGATTAATGGCATAAACGTTGCTGGAAACAGCTTTAGATGTAGTTTGTTCCGCAGCACCGACAAGGTTGATGTTCAAACCTTTCTTAATGCGGATATTTTCAGACATATGAGGGTGACCTTTAGGTTAGAAAAATACCGAACAAAAATAGTAACTAAAAGAAAGTTTTCATAATTATTACCCATAAAAATGGGCCGTACAACGAGAGTAATTTTTTGGGGTTTGATTTTGTTTACCTTTGCCTGAATAATTGAGCAAATATGGCGCTTAAGCTTAAACATATATGGATTTTGATATGGGCACTTCCCCTGGCTGCACAAGTGCAGGAAGAGGTGAATCCGCCGGAGAATATCAAGACCATCATTTTTAAGGGTCCTACGGATGATCAGTTCCCGGTGGTGGAGCTGGGTGAGATCATTACCCTGCAGTTTGACGATATGAGCGCCACGGAGCAGGACTACTATTACAAGATCATACACTGTGATTACGACTGGACTCCGTCGCGATTGCTAAAATCAGAGTACCTGGACGGGGCAGACAACCAGCGTATCATCGACTACCAGAACAGCTACAATACGCTACAGCCATATTCCCACTACAGGCTCAGGATACCCAACATCAATGTAAGGCCCAGGGTAAGCGGCAACTATATGCTGGAAGTCTATAATAGCTACAACGAGCTGCAGTTTTCAAGAAGATTTGTCATTTACCAGAACCTGGTAAGTGTGGGCGTAGCCCTCAAGCGATCGAGGGATTTTGATGCCTTTAATGCAGAGCAACTAGTGGAATTGAGCATCAACACTGCCGGATTCCCGGTGGTGAATCCTAAAAAGGAGATCAAGGTGGTTGTCTTGCAGAATTACTACTGGCCCACAGCTATTTATAATGTACCCCCGCAATATACCAGAGGTACCCTGCTGGAATACAGATATGCAGATAAGATCGTCTTTGAAGGGGGGAATGAATTCCTGAATTTTGACACCAGTGACCTCCGCCGGCCCAGCAACCGTATCAACAGGATCGATTACCGGGATCTCTACCACCACTACCTCTTTACCGATGGTTATCGCAATGATCTGGAGTATACTTATAATCCCGATATCAACGGCGACTTTGAACTGAGGACGTTGCAGGGCGAAGACCAGAACAGGGAATCAGAGTACACCTCCGTCCATTTTAGCCTGCCCTATGATCCCATCCTCAACCTGGATGAAGTCTATGTCTTTGGCAAGTTTAACAACTACGCCCTGGAAGACATCAACAGGATGACCTATAACGAGGAGAACGGCAATATGGAGGCGGCCATTATTTTAAAACAGGGATTCTACAACTACAAATACGTGATCAAAAGGGAAAATGGCCAGGTAGAGCTGAACACGGTGAGCGGCAATTTCCACTTTGCCGAAAACCAGTATCTGGCCCTGGTTTACTACCGGGATTTCGGAGATGTGTACGACAGTATCATTGGGATTGGCACAGGGAATTCGGAAAATATTACTAATTGATCAGGCCCTCCGCACTTTCTACATCAGGAAAATTTACACTTTGAACGAATTTCAGCCTGCAATCTTTTTCAAAAGTTCGGTTTGATTTATATTTACTTAGAAATAAGACCCGTACATAGTTCCCCAACTAGTTTCATTCTTTATCACAAAAGTTTCGGGTCTGCGAATGAAGAAAATTGGCGGCGAGGAATTTAAACTAATGTTAAACTCGTAATTCCTTGCCGCTATTTTTATAAATTAGCGATGTGGCCAAAAAGCCGGCCGCGGAGACTCAGAAAAGAAGACCAGAAAGATGATCACGCAGGTAACCAAAGGCATAAAAATTTCAGTGAGCACCAGTTTTGAAGGCACCTTTTTTAAGAACTACAAGATGCACTTCGCCTTTGGCTATACCATTACGATCGAGAACCAGAGCAAAGACTCGGTTCAGCTTACTTCGCGCCACTGGCAGATCTACGATTCCCTTAATGATTTTGAAGTTCTGGACGGTGAAGGCGTTATCGGCAAAAAGCCGGTCATCCGTCCCGGGGATTCTCATACTTACAGTTCGGGCTGCCTTCTGGCCTCTCCTATCGGAGCCATGAAAGGCCATTACAATATGGTAAACTTCGCCACTACCGAGAAATTCAAAGTCTACATTCCGGCGTTTAAGTTTAGTGCGCCATTCGCCCTTAACTAGGGATTAAATCAAATTCTCATTTCGTCTTCCAACTCATGTTCTGCATGAATGTTTAATGCATTATTGTGGGCTATTATTAATTATTGATTATTGATTATTGATTATTGATTATTGATTATTGATAGAAATTAATTCATTTTGACTAGTTACAAATCATTTGAAGAATTGGATTGCTGGAAAAAATGCCGTTTGGTGAGAATTTGGACGAATCGATTTATAGAGCAACATATTAGTAAAGAAGACTTCGATATGAGATCCAATCTCAGACGAGCTTCCAGATCGATTACAAGGAATATTGCTGAAGGATTTGGCAGATTTCATTACAAGGAAAATATCCAGTTCTGCAGAATTAGCAGGGGCTCTCTTTTTGAGATAAAAGAAGACCTAAATATTTGTCTTGATGAAGGTAATATTCATCGAGACCGTATCCACCAAGGACAAGAGTTAATCGGTAATGCAATAAAATCAATCAACGGATATATATCCTACTTAAATAGGGTCCAACTCAATAAATAATCAATAATCAATAATTAATAATTCTCTACCTTTGCGGCCACATTTAAACTTAAAATTTCACCTATGTCCAAAGGCTTTTTTCAGGTCCCTGTGGCCGTTAATGAACCGGTAAAATCTTATGAGCCGGGAAGTCCGGAACGCACTGCCGTCCTTGAGCAATACAGGAAATATTACAAAAGCAAAACCGAGATCCCACTTTATATAGGGGAGCACGAGATCGCACTGGGCGATACCCGCCCCGTCTCTCCTCCTCACGATCATAAGCACATTGTAGGACACTACTACCTGGCCGAACCAGAGCAGGTAGATGCGGCCATTGAGGCAGCCCTGGAAGCGCGCTCCGCATGGGCCTCTATGAGCTGGGAGAACAGGGCGTCAATCTTCCTGAAAGCCGCCGATCTTTTGGCCGGACCTTATCGCGCGAAAATTAATGCAGCTACCATGATCGCCCAGAGCAAGACCATCCACCAGGCAGAGATCGATTCGGCCTGTGAGCTGATCGATTTCCTGAGGTTCAACGTGGAATATATGAGCCAGATCTACGCCGAGCAGCCCGAATCTTCGGAAGGGATCTGGAACCGGGTAGAATACAGACCGCTTGAAGGCTTTGTCTATGCTATTACGCCATTTAATTTTACGGCGATCGCCGGAAATCTTCCCAGCAGTGCAGCCATGATGGGCAATGTAGTGGTATGGAAACCCAGTGACCACCAGGTATTTTCGGCCAAGGTCATCATGGATGTTTTCAGGGAAGCCGGTGTACCACCAGGTGTTATCAATATGATCTATGGAGACCCGGTGATGATCACAGAAAAAATCCTGGGTCACGCTGATTTTGCCGGCATCCATTTTACAGGATCCACAGGGGTTTTTCAGGGCCTCTGGAAACAGATCGGCGACAATATTAGCAAGTACAAAACC
>JBPEXP010000455.1:0-5532 GCA_052031475.1 Flavobacteriaceae bacterium
CCTATGTTAGAAGAAGACTGGCCTTCAGTGGCCCAGATCTATGCTGAAGGTATTGCCACCGGCTTCGCCACCTTCGAAACTGATGTCCCGGAATACGAAGCTTGGGATAAAAATCATTTGAAGCATTGCAGACTGGTCGCAGAAAGGGACGGCTCCATAGCTGGTTGGGCAGCGCTTTCCCCGGTTTCGGGCCGTTGTGTTTACGGAGGCGTAGCTGAGGTAAGCGTCTACGTTGGTAAGGACTTTCACGGCCTGGGAATTGGCAAACTGCTTATGCAGCAACTGATTCCGGAGAGTGAACGGCAGGGGTTGTGGACCTTGCAATCCGGAATATTCCCCGAAAATACAGCCAGTATTAAACTTCACGAAAAAGTAGGTTTCAGAAAGATCGGCTACAGGGAAAAGGTGGGGAAACTGCACGGCGCATGGAAAGATAACCTCATGTTTGAAAGGCGTAGCAGGACGGTTGGACAGGACTAAAATTAATAGTAAGGAAACATCCGATTTCGTAACTTCATCAATTAAGAAATAGAACTATGAAAAATATACTGGTCTTATGTACAGGTAATTCATGCCGGAGCCAGATGGCCCATGGCTACCTGGAAGATTTCTTGCACGGTAATGCCAATGTCTACAGTGCAGGGATCGAGACTCACGGACTCAATCCCGGTGCCGTGGCCATTATGAAAGAAGATGGCATAGACATATCCAATCATACATCTAATCATGTGGATGAATACGAGGGAATTGAATGGGATTATATAATTACGGTATGTGACCATGCCAAGGAAAACTGTCCCTTTATTCCAGCCGGGCATGCTGAACGCATTCATCATAATTTCTCAGATCCCTCCAAGGTTGAAGGCACTGAAGAAGAGATCCACGAGGCATTCTTGAAGACCCGTGAGGATATCAAGGCCTTTGTATACGAATTGATTAAAGAAGAGTTCGCTTAGGAAGCACCGTTGCTTTCGGCAAATTTACGCTCCAGCTCGGCCTGGAATTCTTCCATCACCGGTTTTACCGTACTTTCTGGCAGGTCTGCAATTTTAATATACATCAGGCCGTCAATGGCGTTATTGAAGAGTGGGTCCACGTTAAAGGCCACAACCTTGGCGTTCTGCTTTATATATTTTTTAATCAATACAGGAAGGCGCAGACTTCCCGGCTCCACCTCTTCGATGAGCTTATCAAATTTATTCAGGTCGGCTTCGGTCTCATCGAAGACAAATTCCTTGTCGGCATCCTTCAACTTTACCTTAAATTCCTTTTTAGGTCTGATATATTGGGCTACATAGGGGTCCCAATAATTAGACTTCATAAACTCGATCATCAAAGACTTGGAGAAATTGGAGAACTGGTTGCTGATACTCACGCCACCAATCAGGTATTTGTGCTCAGGAAATCGCAGTGTGGTATGCACAATTCCCTTCCACAGAAGAAATAGCGGCATGGGCTTTTGCTGGTATTCCTTAACTATATAAGCCCTTCCCATTTCAATGGACTGCTGCATCATGGGGAATAGTTCCGGCTCAAAACCAAAAAGGTCCTGCAGATAAAAACCATCGATCCCGTATTTGGCAAAGATCTCAGAACCCATACCCATGCGATAGGCTCCTACCACTACTTTGTCCTCGTCATCCCAAAGAAAAAGATGGTAGTAGTATGTATCAAATTTGTCAAGGTCGATGGGATTATTAGTGCCCTCCCCGATCGCTCTAAAAGTCAGCTCTCTTTGCCGGCCAATCTCTTTGAGGATAAAAGGCATATCTTTTTGCTTGGCCAGGAATACCTCGTAATTCTTGCTTTGCAACAAACGGCAGTCTTTTTCCCTGAGTTTTTCGATCTCGCCCTGTAAAACCTCCGGCCTGACCGCCTCTGCAATCCGCCGGGCCGGTTTGGGGATCTTAAGCGTGGTGGGTATCTGATCGATCAGCCTTTCTTTCTCATAAGCATTGGCCAGGATATAGGTTTTTTTTCGGAGCAATTCGGTAAAATCCTCCAGATCTTCATGCTCCTGTTGCGTACTTACCGATATAGGTTGACCAATCCGAACCTTGATGGCACGGTTGCGCTGTGTGGTAAGTTCTGAAGGCAGCTTGGCCGTCCTGAAAATATCGTTAATGCGCGAGAGATAATAGAACAGCTTGCTGTTCTTGGCGTGAAAATAGATGGGTACCACAGGCACCTCGGCTTTTTTGATAAGCTTGATGGCCGCCTCCTCCCAGGGTCTGTCCACGATCAATTTTCCATCCTTATAGGTAGAAACTTCGCCTGCAGGGAATATTCCAAGCGGATGTTCTTCTCTAAGATGATTTAATGCGTTCTTAAATCCTCCAATACTGCTCTGTGCCTCCTTGTGGTTTTCAAATGGATTGACGGGCAAGATATAGGGTGCCAAAGGTTCAATCCTTCGTAGCAGAAAGTTGGCGATGATCTTAAAGTCCGGGCGATATTCCAACATCAATCGCAGTAGTAGAACTCCGTCTATACCTCCCAAAGGATGATTGCTGATCGTAATATAGGGGCCTTCCTTGGGGAGTCTCTTAAAATCCTCCTCGGGGATCTCAAAATCTATTTCGTAGTGTTCGATGATGGCATCCAGGAATTCAAGGCCCTTTAAGTGTTTATGGCGGTTGTAAAACCTGTTGATACTAGACATCTGAGAAATCTTCATCAGTATCCAGCCCATAAAGGTACCCAGGAACCCAAATCGGTCCAGCTTAATCGCCTTGGCCACTTCTTTTGCGGTGACTAGTCCCATTTATTGACTAAAATATGAAGGGTAAATATAGGAAAATAGGCCTTACAACTTGGTGGGATTCGAGCCGGTTTTCATTAAGAAGCTTCCTTGACCACCAGCTGAATCGTTTCCTTTCCCCTCTGCTCTAACAGCACTTCCCGGCCGTTTTCCAATGACTTGATAGCCTCTTCATTAAAATGCCTGATGGTATATAGCGAAACATTCTCGTGATGCACAACCTTGAACTTTTTCTTAAGCACTTCCAGCAGATCCTGCAATTTGCCAAACTTGTTATCTACGCATACAGAAAAGCTGATCGCCGAATTCTGGATCAGATCTACTTTCAGTTTATACTGATGAAGGAGTTTAAAGAGGTCACTGATATTGTCCTCAACAATGAATGAAAAATCCAGGGAAGAAAGCTTCATCAATACCTGGTCTTTTTTTACGATAAAGCAGGGAATTTCCGGTTCTATGCCCATCCCCTTGCCTACTTCTGTACCGGGGTCAGTCGGATTGATAAATGACTTTACATATAGCGGGATCTCCTTGCGTTGCAGCGGCTGAAGTGTTTTAGGGTGAATGACTGAAGCCCCGTAAAAGGCCAGTTCAATGGCTTCCCGGTAGGATATCTTGTGCAGCAGCTGGCTTTTCTTAAAATGCCTGGGGTCTGCATTGAGTACTCCGGGAACATCCTTCCAGATGGTTACCGAATCTGCATCCAGGCAATAGGCCAGAATAGCTGCCGTGTAATCTGATCCTTCCCGGCCAAGCGTGGTGGTAAAGTTATTGTCATCACTGCCCAGAAATCCCTGGGTGATATAGAATTTCTTTTTATCGAGGTTTTTAGAGACCAGTTGTTGGGTTCTTTCCCAATTTACCCTGACATCGCGATAGCTCGAGTCTGTTTTGATAAGGTTTCTCACATCAACCAGGGTATTGGTCATGCCCCGATGATTGAGATAACCGCTGATGATGGCTGTAGAAAATAGTTCACCATAGCAAACCACCTGGTCATATACAAAGTTGTAATTGGGTGATTTATTCCAGGCCAGAAATCCACGCACCTCGTCAAAAAGTCCGCCTACGGTTTGAAAAATGGGATTTGATTGATCCTCAAAAAGGTCATTGAGGATCTGCTCGTGAAAAGTTTCAACCTCAGCTATGGCTGCGGTTACTTTATCCTTCTCCTTAAAGTAGGCATCCACTACGGCTTCCATGGCATTGGTGGTCTTACCCATGGCCGACACAACCACAAAGGTGTTGTCTTGTCCTGTACTTTGGAGCACCTTGACCATGTTTCGCACGGCATCACCATCCTTCACAGAAGCTCCCCCAAATTTAAATATCCTCATAAGTTGTTGATGTATTCCTGAATGCCAGTTTCATCAAGCTGTACCACGTCCCAGTCGCGCATCACCCTGGCCCCTTTTTTCTCGTAAAATTCTATCGCCGGCTCATTCCAGTCGAGCACCTCCCAGCATATTCGTTTAACGCCTAAATCGTAACCGTATTTTATCACCGCATCCAACAATGCCGTTCCCATGCCGCTGCCTCGCATCTTTTCTGTGATGATCAGGTCTTCCAGGTGAATGACCGGACCTTTCCAGGTAGAGTACCTGGGATATACTAGCGCCATTCCTTCTACCTGTCCCTCTGCTTCGGCCACAAAACAATGAAACTGCTTCTGATTCCCGAAGCCATCACGGATCAGGTCATCTGCCCTGATCTCCACGGCACCTTCCTCCCGTTCAAATCGCGCCAACTCCTTGATCAGTTCTAGTACCCGCGGCATATCCTCCGGACGTGAATGGCGAATGACAAATTCCATATTTGTTAGAAACAAAACACAAAGTTATAATTCTGGCAAAAACCGGGAAAACGAAAACGATGTAGTTTCACAAAATAAGCGATATTTGTGGGTAATTAAAACGGCCTGATCCTATGGATTTAAAAAAGAAAACCCTCGGTGAATTTATCATCGAAAACCAGGCGGAATTTCAATATTCTTCCGGCGAATTATCCAAATTAATAAACGCCATCCGCCTGGCAGCCAAGGTAGTGAATCACGAGGTGAATAAGGCCGGTCTTATCGATATCCTCGGGGATGCCGGAGACACCAATGTGCAGGGTGAAGATCAGCAAAAGCTGGATGTGCTGGCCAATGAAAAATTTATCCAGACACTGAAGAACAGGGAGATTGTATGTGGCATTGCCTCGGAAGAAGAAGACCATTACATTGAGGTGAACAGCCAGGACGAGCAGCACCAGAATAAATATGTGGTACTCATTGATCCACTGGATGGCTCTTCTAACATTGACGTAAATGTTTCAGTAGGAACTATTTTCTCTATCTACCGAAGAATTACCCCCATTGGCAGCCCTGTTCAAATGGAGGATTTTTTACAACCGGGGATCAACCAGGTGGCCGCCGGCTATATCGTATACGGCACCTCTACCATGCTGGTCTATACTACAGGACACGGGGTCAACGGCTTTACCTTAAATCCTGCCATAGGAACCTTTTATCTGTCTAACCCCAACATGCAGTTCCCGGAAGACGGAAAGATCTACTCCATCAACGAAGGCAATTATATCCATTTTCCCCAAGGTGTGAAGGATTATTTAAAATACTGTCAGAAAGAGGAAGAAGACAGGCCCTATACTTCGCGCTACATCGGTTCACTGGTGTCTGATTTTCACAGGAACATGATTAAAGGGGGCATCTATATGTATCCGGAGAGCAGTCTTTGGCCTTCGGGTAAATTAAGATTGCTCTACGAATGCAA
>JBPEXP010000456.1:0-14712 GCA_052031475.1 Flavobacteriaceae bacterium
AGGCCTCCAGGCCTGTATAATCTATAGTCATGCCTGATTTAGAAGCCTCAATAAGCGTGAGCAGGGCATTTAAACCGGTTCCAAATCCCATCTCGAGGATGGAAAGTTTTTTTCGATTTAAATGAAACAGGCCATGCTCAATAAAAACATGTTTGGACTCGGCCACGGCGCCGTGCATAGAATGATAGGCTTCATCCCATGCATCGATCCGGATGGTACTGGAGCCATCGCCGGTTTTAACGATCCTCCGCTCCATTCTGATCGATGATCTTTACACCGCTCGCAATCAGGGAATAGGAATTTGCGGCTCCTTTGATCTGCTCGACTTCCTTTTCGGATTTACCGGCATCCCTTGCAAAATGACGCCGATCTTCCTCACTGGTTGTCTTTACCGATGCGATGCCCTTTACTACGGCGGTATTTCCAGTGATGTCACTGGGTACAAAAAAACCGTAATCCTTAAAAGTGACCATAACCTGTTCTCCTTCTTCCAGTTGGAGGACCATCCAGCAACCCTTCACCTGGCAAACAGAACTGATCTCACCCTTAAGGGAGATCTCTTCTGTAGTATCGTCTTTGAGCGAACGGTAGAAATCAAGGGCCAATTCTTCAGATTTCAGGTCCTCAGCCGTAAAAATTTCCCCAAATTCCTGTACTTCGGCTTCCGAATCTTTCTGATCTGTGTCCTGTGCATGAAGATTTACACAAACTGTAAGTAAGATAAGTGAGAAGAATCCAAGCGAGTTGTTAAATGATTTCATATTCTGCAATAATGGCTATACATCTGCAAAACTGGGGATTTTAAACGAAAAAAGCCCTATCAACTTGGTATATTTGATTAATTTTAAGCTTGCAATATTTCACAAGATGGAATCAACAGTAAAAAATCTGGTTGTTGAAAAAGCAAAGACCTCAAAAATTGACCAGGTCGATTTTAATAATCTATCCTTCGGAACGGTATTTACCGATCACATGTTCGTCTGCAATTACAAGGATGGCATGTGGCATACCCCTTCCATTATACCCTATCAACCTTTGATATTGGAGCCTTCAGCCCGGGTTTTCCACTACGGGCAGGCAGTATTTGAAGGTATGAAGGCATACAGGGATGACGAAGGCGGGGTCTGGCTTTTCAGACCGGATGAAAATTATAAGAGGATCAACAAATCGAGCGAGCGGCTCGCCATGCCTGAATTTCCTGAGGAGTACTTCTTTGAGGGATTAAAGGCCCTATTGAGACTGGATGAACAATGGATCAAACCCGGAGTTGGAAATTCCCTCTATGTCCGCCCTTTTATTATTGCGTCACATGCCGGCATACTGGCGTCACCTGCAGACGAATTCAAATTCATTATCATCTGCTCCCCGGCCCAGGCTTACTACGGCGGAGAGGTTCGAGTGAAGATCGCCGAAAAATTCAGCAGGGCGGCAGACGGTGGCTTTGGTTATGCAAAGGCAGCCGGAAATTATGCCGGTCAGTTTTACCCAACCAGTTTGGCAAAAAAGGAAGGATTTCAGCAAGTGATCTGGACAGATGCCAATACGCATGAGTACATTGAAGAAGCAGGTACCATGAACATCTTTGTTCGCCTGGGCGACAAATTACTCACCTGCCCGGTTGGTGATCGCATCCTGGACGGAGTAACAAGAAAAAGTGTCATCGCCCTGGCAGAAGACCAGGGAATTGATATGGAGATCAGGCCGATCAAAGTGGCAGAACTCATAGAAGGAATGAAAGATAACAGCCTGAAAGAACTCTTTGGAAGTGGTACAGCAGCGGTCATCAATCCAATACTCGGATTCGGTTACAAAGGAGAGCGTTATGAATTGCCGGTCCTGGAGAACTCCTATGCATCCCGCTTTAAGAAACAGTTAATGGATATTCAGTACAACAAGTCGGAAGACAAGTTTGGCTGGCGGTATCGGGTACTGTAGAATATTATAATGACAACTGAGAAATGGGCATGTATCTACATGCTCATTTTTTATTCGAGGATGGCCTTGATATCGGGCTTAGAATAATCAGGACCCTTAAGCACCTTACCGTCTTCCCGGTAAATAGGTTTGCCATTAGGGCCTAATTTGCTCATATTGCTCCGCTGTATCTCCTCAAAGACCTCTTCGATCTTATATTGCATCCCGTGTTCCAGAATGGTACCGCAGAGAATATATAGCATGTCTCCCAGGGCATCGGCAACCTCCACGAGATCGTCCTTCATGGCGGCTTCAAAATACTCTTTATTTTCCTCATCCATAAGATTAAACCGCAACCGGATCTTGTCTGCTCCCAAATGAGCTTTTGGTGTTTCCGATACGCCCAGTCCAAATGACTTATGAAACAATTCAACGGCGGCTATCTTATTTTTCATCCTGTAGTATTTTGAATTAGCTTTGCGTAAAAATAAGGATAATGTTCAGCAAGGGACAAGTAATTTTTGCCGTATTATTTGCGATTGTCTTCCTGATAATCATCATACGCGCCTACCGAAAAGATCGGGAATTTCACAGGAAGAATTTCAAGGGTGTTAAATGGGTTGCCGTAAGCTTCGCAGTATTCTTAATTCTGCTCTTCTTTATCAAATATGTTCTCAAAAATTAAGTTAAAATTTTATTAACACCACATTAATTTGATTGTTCACAACAAAATTTCCATTTAATACGTATAGTATAAGAAATGGCGTACTTTTGCGTTATAATGTTAATTAAATCCGATAAATGGTAACTTTTTTTGCGATTTTTTTAGTGTTGCTCATCATTAATGCCTCCATGCTTTTGTTCAGCACCACCGGGCCCAAAGAGAAAAAAGAAGATCTTTCCGAGAATTTAACCGAGCCAAAATCTTCGAACATCTACCCTCTTGACCTGAATTCTTCTGAGTACAAAGAAGCCATCTGAGGTTTCGCCTGTGCAAGCCGGAATCCTGTGCTTGTAATATGAAAATCGGGCAGCACCGATATTTCCTTTCATTTCTTTTTTTAGTCAGCTTTTCTTTTCCTGCTGGATTATGTCAACCCATTGACAGATCCCAAAGACCGGTGCTAACCTGCCGTAAAGACCTCTGTTGGGTTTCTTGATCGGAGATTTTTTTTATAAGCCTCCCTGCATCTCTGCCTCATGCATAAGCCATTGCTACCTTATGTGAACATTATTTATATATAGGTCAATGCCTATCTAAATACAGGGATTATTTCCCTGAATGCTGTTATATAAAATCTGATATAACAGAATTGACCCGAGCTTCTTCAACTTTCAATCATAAGATTCAGGGCACTGTCTAGTGCCCTTTATTCCTGCCGTGCCGCTGGTTTAAAAACTAATAATGAACCGCTGCATCCGTGCATGAAGTGCGCCAATTCCCACATCGTCCACCTATTCACTGACAAAATCAGCAATAATATAATATATGTAATTTAAAATTATATACCCATAATTTTTAGGGGGTATAATTTGTTTTTTAATAAAAATTGAAAAACTACCCCCTATTTTTTACGGGGTAAAAATTATTTCTATATATATTTGGCGGCGTTAACAATTCTTTAATTATGAAAAAAGTTGAGGCAATTATTAGAAAATCCAAATTTGATGATGTCAAGAAAGCCCTTCATCAGGTAGAGGTTAACTTCTTTAGTTACTGGGACGTAACAGGAGTTGGAAATGAAAAGCAGGGTCATGTTTATCGCGGCATATCCTATAGTACAACTGATATCCAGCGACGGTATCTCGAGATCGTTATCTCTGATGAGTTTTTAGAGAGGACGGTCAATGCCGTTTTGGAATCTGCGTACACAGGAAATGTAGGTGATGGAAAGATCTTCGTCTCCGATGTTATTGAAGCCTATCGCATCAGAACCAAAGAAAGCGGCCATGCCGGAATCAACTAACTATTACTAACTAATACTTAACGAAAAATGGACGCAGGATTATTTACAGCTAACAACGTATGGATGATGTTATGCACCGCTCTGGTATTTTTCATGCACCTGGGATTTGCAGGTCTTGAAATTGGACTTACCAGGCAGAAGAACACCATCAATATATTATTCAAGAACATTTTTATTATAACCGTAGGTCTCCTTATGTATTATATAGGAGGTTTTAACCTGATGTATCCGGGTTTTGAAGAGGGATCTTCCGGCATACTCAAATTTGCAGGATTCGGGATCGCAGCTCCGGAAAACGGATTGACCCCGGATTACGCAGACGGAGGCTATACCTGGTGGACGGATTTTCTGTTCCAGGGAATGTTTGCCGCCACGGCCGCTACCATCGTTTCCGGAGCGGTTGCGGAACGCATCAAGATCAGTGCCTTTATGATTTTCGTAATCTTTTACGTAGGCCTGGTCTATCCTATTGTAGGTTCCTGGCAGTGGGGAGGTGGTTTCCTCTCTACCCTGGGCGGTGATGAAGGTTTTTACGACTTTGCAGGTTCTACCCTGGTACACTCTGTAGGAGGATGGGGTGCCCTGATAGGAATTTTTCTCCTGGGTTCCCGGATAGGAAAGTTTGGAGAAGACGGCAAGCCAAAAGCCATACCCGGACACAATATCCCGATGGCCACCGCCGGTGTGCTTATCCTATGGCTGGGCTGGTTTGGATTTAACGGAGGTTCGGTACTCTCAGCAGATCCGGCGCTCACTTCCCTGGTTCTGGTAACTACCAGCCTCGCAGCAGCAGCTGGAGGTGTAGGGGCACTGATCGTTTCAACCCTAGCGTACAAAAACCTGGATTTGACCATGTTCCTAAACGGTATCCTGGGCGGATTGGTAGGAATTACCGCCGGTGCCGATCTGATGTCACCCAATGAAGCAGTGGTCATTGGACTTATCGCTGGCGCCATCATTGTGGGTGGTGTAGCCCTGATAGACAGGATGCGTTTAGACGATCCTGTGGGTGCGGTAACCGTTCACCTCATTTGCGGTATTTGGGGTACTCTGGCTGTAGGACTGTTTGGAGATAAAGCAGGAGGGTCACAATTCCTCTACCAGCTGACCGGAGTGGCAGCTGCGGGAGTATTCTGTTGCATCACGGCCTTTATCATCTTCTTTGTGTTGAAAAAAACAGTGGGTATCCGCGTTTCCAAAGAGGAAGAACTGGAAGGTCTGGACCTGCACGAACACGGGATGGATGCCTATGCAGACTTCAGAATGAATCAGCATTAATAACAATAATTACAAACGGAGCGTTTGGCAGAACGCTCCGTTCAGTAACCATTATAAAAATTCAACTAAGATCATTAAACAAGTTCCCCATAAAGGGAATCCTTTAAAACATTGAACTATGAAAACGATTACCAAAACAATTTACGGAAAATTTTTACTCCTGGCAGTTCTCCTGATTTTTAGCGGCGTAGCACTTGCCCAGGAGGAGGAAGAAGCCACAAAGAAATTCAGTTTTAGCGGCTCTGTAGACGCCTATTTCAGGGCAAACTTTAACGGCCTCAACAAAGTGGTCATTGACGAAGACAACCCGGGCGCCTCTTTTGGCCCCACGGCTCCTGGCACTTCATTTGCCAACCGTCCGGGCTTTGCCCTGGGGATGGTGAACCTGATCGCAGGATACGAAGGTGAAAAAGTAGGCTTTGTGGCAGACCTGGTTTTTGGCCCCAGGGGTGAAGAAGCCGTGTTCGGCTCCCCTTTTGGTTCGGCCAATATTGTGAACCAGTTATATGTATACTGGAATGTCAGTGAAAAAACCACCTTGACATTCGGAAATTTCAATACGTTTCTGGGCTACGAAGTGATCTCGCCTGTGGCTAATTTCAACTACAGTACTTCCTACATGTTCTCTTACGGGCCTTTCTCCCATGCGGGACTGAAGGCAGATTTTGACCTGGGGAACGACTTCACGGCCATGCTTGCAGTGATGAACCCCACGGATTTTACCGATATCAATCCTTTTGCGGAATACTCTTTTGGGGCTCAATTAGGATATTCAGGTCAATTTCTGAATGTCATCTACGGCAAGCAAGGACCGGATGAAACCATTGTAGGAGGCGCAGTAACCGATACGGGTATTGAAAGTTTGTTCCAAATAGATTTTACTGGAGGATTTGATGTCACCGAGGATTTCTTCCTGGGAATCAATGCCACCTATCAGGATACGGATGGAGTGGGCTTTTACGGAGCTGCCATTTATCCACAGTACGCCACTTCTGAGAATTTTGCCATTGGCTTAAGAGCGGAGTACTTTAAGGAAAGAGGAGATTTTGGAGCGATCGGAACAGGCCTTGAAGACTCGGATGTTTTGGCCATTACCCTAACGGGAAGTGCTACTATCGGAGACCTGATAATAAAGCCTGAGATTCGTTATGACGGCGCATCTGATCCGGCCTTTATTGATAGCGATCTGGAAGCGAGTGATAACCTGGCATCTTTTCTGCTGGCTGCTGTTTACTCGTTCTAATAAAAACTAAGATGTTACTTTAGTTTAGTTTGGTTTGTGTTTAATTAAAGTAGGGATCCTGGCCTGTGTGTCAGGATCTTTTCTTTTTATAGGATTTAATTCCGGCCTTGATATCCGTGGATAGATGGTTTACCTTAGGAACAATGGGGCAGGAATATTTTTCGTTGTACACACAGTAGGGATTATAAGACTTGTTAAAATCTATCAGCAAACTGTCTCCCTCCGGTATGGACAGATCGATATAACGTCCCCCCTCATAGGTCTCATTACCATTGGTTGTATCGGTAAAGGGCAGAAATAGATAATCTGTATATTCCTCATCCTGAAGCAGGTCCAGGTTTTGATATACCTCCAATTCGTAATTGATTCCATCAATATTAAAGCTCAGCAATCCGTAGACCCTTTCCCTGCTTTGTCTGTCTGTGGTGGTAGGCATTAAAAAAGGCAAGGCCTCGGGAGTTCTATTTAGCCGGGCAATTACCCGGTATGTGGTATCCGGCTTAAAGAAATCCAAGCCCTTAAATTTCAACAGGTCATTTTGAGTCAGCGGCGATCTTTCGGGATCCCTGAACTGTTCGTTGAGTTCTTGCTGAAATTTTAGTATCTCCGCAAGGGGATCTTCTTGCTTTACGCTCATTGCCACGGTCTGCTGATCGTGATAGCGCTTGCCATCTTTGCAAGATGTGCCGCCCATGAGCAGCACAAAGGAGAGTAGCCAGATTTTCAATTTCATTGGATGGATTTTACCAGCTATCAAAAGTACAACAATGGTTTTTTTTATAGATTTGCTCCACTTAGAAATCCACCTGATGAAGATGCAGCGTTTTACATCCCATATGGAGTTTAGAAACCAGTAGCGAGGCGCTGTATTTATGATCAACTGAAAGATACTATGAAAAGCCTGGCAGACGTGTCGGGCTTTTTGCTTACCATGAAGCAGTTATATGCAAATTACCTGGAATCATTCCGCGGTCTTTCGCGTGAGATCTGGTGGCTTGCCCTGATCACACTGATCAACCGATCGGGTACCATGGTCATTCCATTTCTTTCACTTTATCTCACAAAAGACCTGATGTTTTCTTTAGAAAGTGTAGGTCTTATCATGACGTTCTTCGGACTGGGCTCCCTGGTGGGATCCTGGATCGGCGGAAAGCTTACGGATATTTTTGGCTATTACAAAGTGATGCTGGTGAGCCTGGTGCTCACAGGGTTTTTCTTTATCTCGCTGCAATTCCTCACTAGTTTTTGGGGAGTCTGTGCCGGTATCTTTATTTTAATGATGGTTGCCGATGCCTTCAGACCTGCCACATTTGTGGCAATGAGTGCCTATAGCAAAGAATCGAATAAGACGCGTTCGGTAACTCTTATTCGCCTGGCGATCAACCTGGGGTTTTCGGCAGGACCGGCCATAGGCGGCCTTATTATCGCCACTCTCGGATACAGCGGACTTTTCTGGGTAGACGGCATAACCTGCATACTGGCAGCCGTATTATTACTACTACTTCTGAACCCCAAGAAAGCAAAGGAATCTGACCAGCTTATCAACCCGGAGCCCAAATCGGTCTACACGGATGGTCCGTACTGGGTGTTTTTTGCCTCCATGGTACTTTGCGGTTTCATTTTCGTCCAATATTTTTCTACCATGCCCATCTACTACAACGACGTGCATGCACTGAGCGAACACGAGATCGGACTGCTATTGGCCATGAATGGCTTTGTTATTTTCGTTTTCGAAATGCCTCTGATCCGCTACATGGAATTGAAATCCAGATCCAAGATCTACAACATGGTGATAGGTTTTTTACTGGTAACTGCCAGCTTTTTTATACTAAACCTCACCAGCTGGGTGGGAATTCTGGTCATCGGTATGCTATTGATGACCGTTGGCGAAATGATCGTCTTCCCCTTTTCCAATGCCTGGGCACTGGAACGCGCCAAAAGGGGGAAACAGGGGGCATATATGGCCCTTTACAGCATAGCTTTTTCGCTGTCTCATATCTTTGCCCACAATTCCGGAATGTTGTCTATTTCCAGCTTTGGATACGAGATCAGCCTGTACGGAGCTACAGCCATCGGGCTTCTGGGTATTTTACTACTTTTACTTCTCAGGAAATTAATTAGGATAAGAGCATGAGATTTGGGTCTTTATCGGGCTGCTTTACATTACTAATCGCAGTGTTTATTGTTACGGGTTGTGCCGAGCGAGTTAAGGAATCCAAAACTCCTGCCCGGGTGGCTACTTTGGATGATTTGAACGAAGGAGATCATTACAACGTGGCCTTTTTGATCATGGACGGTACCTACAACACAGAATTTACGGCACCATACGACATTTTTCAGCACACAAAATACAGGGAAGGCATCAGGCCCATGCGCACTTTTTCGGTAGCTAAGAACCTGGAGCCCGTTACCACCTTTGAAGGGCTCAGGATTTTGCCTGATTATGACTATACAGCTCAAGATCTACCCCCTATTGACATCCTTGTGGTACCCAGCGCTGAACATCACCTGGATACAGACCTGCAGGACAGCGTTATGATCAATTTTGTCAGAACTGCGGGCAAGAAGGCTCAATATGTGACCTCGCATTGTGATGGGGCCTTTGTGCTGGCCCAGGCCGGACTGCTAAATGATGTACTCTCCACTACTTTCCCCAGTGATATAGGAACCTATAGGGAAATGTTCCCGCAGTTAAGGGTGGCAGACAGCGTGCTTTTTGTACACGATGGTAAATTCATCACCTCGGCTGGGGGAGCCAAAAGCTTTGAGGCAGCTTTGTATTTGTGTGAATTACTTTACGGCAAAGAAATCGCAGAATCGTTGGCCGGCGGATTGGTCATCGATTGGGATCTGAGCGAGGTGCCATGCATTATTCCTCAATAATCTCGTAGCGTGCGTCCTGGAGGTATTGGTCGATCAGTTCATTGAACTCAGGGGTAATCCTCAATAGTGCCGTATGCTCTAGCGAGTAAAGACGCTCCTTGTCTTTATAACCCTGCTTGAGCAATTCTTCCAGGTAAAAAAGTGATGTGCCAAAATCTTCGAATCGGGCACTGTCTGAAATAATTTTCAGGTAGTATTCAAAATTATCCGGTTCGGTGATTGTTTTGAGCATCCACAAAAAGCTTAGGGCTTCGCCATTGACCGGGTCTTCAGCCAGCTCTATATCAATATTATCTTCAATCAGGGCATTGAGGTAATCGATCAATCTCAGTCCCATTTTTTGTTCTGCCCTGGAATTTTTCTCTTCGTACTTCTTCAATTCTTCTACCTGGAAGTTCCACCAGCCAAGGTTGTTGTAATTGAGCGTACTGATGTCTTCCAATAGGTTAAACTGAAACTCCTCACGCGTTAAAGATTCTTTGAAGAGTGCTGCATTTTCATTGCGCCTCTGCAATCTGTAGTCCTTGTTCCTTCTCAGGATCTTGCGTCGCGTAATAAGCGAGTCCAGATTCATGTGCAACTGGTACTGGCCTATAATCTCATTTAAGAAATCATAGGCCATTATGTAATCCTTTGCCTGCAACATTGTATTTAAATCAGCCAGATCCTGCCGATACTTATTTTGAATAAAAACACTGTCCTTAACCAATGGTCCTTTGCTCATAGCCCGAAGATTGATGGCTGCCACTGACTTATCGATCCACTTTGCTTCCGGCCACTTATGTCCGCCGTCAAAAACAAAGAGTCTGTTAGGGTATTTTAGCCGTTTAAGCACAGGTCTTGCATCGAGCATATCCGGATAACTGAAATCTTCATTTCCAACCACCCCGATAAAGTGAAAGCTGTTTCTGGATGTCAGCAACTCGTAATTGGGTATGGCTGCGCCTAAAGAGATCACACCGCGAAATTCCTTGATAAAAGAGGGCACGATGGAAGCAAATCTGGCCCCGGAAGAAAATCCTGCCACATAGAGGCGTTCCTTTTCAAGCGGGATCATCTCCTTAATCTTCTTGAGCAGTCTGCTTGTAACCAGAATATTGTTAGCAATGGATGTGGTATCATTGAGGTTGTTGGATCCTGCCAGTATAAATCCGTACTGTTCGGCTGCATTCATAAACATGGATACAGCGCGCTTACCATGGCCGTTAAGATCACAAACCACGATCAGAGGCCAGCTGCTATCCGCCTCGTAGGCAGTGGGCAAGTAAATGGCAAATGATTCCTCGGCACTCGATTCCAGAGAATCTATGACGATGCCTTTTTTTAAGCTTATCTCCTGAGCATTGATTTGAAACGCGTAGATCGCGTGAATGAGAAAAAACAAGATCCGTATTTTCTTCATACTTTCTGGACCATCAAAAACCCGGCCAAAATTATAAGGCAGTGGTTGATCTATCGCCTCGCAATTCGTTTGATCTTTTACACAGCAATTGGATCTATCAACGAGTTTATTGCTAAATAAGGCATTAAAATGCTGAACCACAAATGTGATTCCGGCTTTTGCGTTCAGTAATCGTTCAACAGTCTTATCGTCTCTTGACCGGAGCATCGGAGATCACTTCAGAAAGAATAATATTAGTGCGGGTCTCGCCGTACTGGATCAACATATCAATAAACCTCTCCAAATGTAACCGGTCTCGAAGTACAACCTCCATGATCACATTTTCATTACCGGTGATCCGGTAACAATTGATCACTTCGTCCAGGGTGTGCACTCTTTCGAGAAATGGCTTCAGTTTGCCCATAAAGGCCTTTAAGGTAATGATCGCTTTAAACTGATAGCCCAGCTTATTATGGCTTACCCTCGCCACATAGGCCTCCAGAATTCCGGTATCTTCCAGTTTTTTTACCCGCTCTGCAATGGCCGGTGATGTGAGCCCGATTTTGCGCCCGATGCTGCTGAAAGATTCCCTCGCATTTTGCTGCAGGGAATTAAGAATTTTCCAGTTTAAGTCATCTATTTTCATTTTAAAGAAATAATCCTATAAATATTTAATTTTTAAATGCAATATACAAAATTGGTATCTTTATTAAAGATAAAATTCTTGAAATGGCCGTAACTTTAACTATTATTTGCTGAAAAAGAATAATGCCCTACAACAATTTCAGATCTCTTCCGGTTTATAAGAAAGCCATGGAACTCTGCACGATGAGCAGGGAGATCGCTTCTTTTGTCTCTTACAACAAAGACTTGTTGAACCTTTACCAATCCAATAGCCTGCGTGATCATATTGCAGATTCCCTGCTGACAGACGCCATATTGATACCCCAGCAAATTCTGGAGGCAGAGACCTCTAATTCTCAGGCGGTGAGATTAAAAAGTGCGCGTTTTATCAACATTATGATACGCAATATCCTTTCTTACTGCAATGGTCTTGAAAAGGATGGCGTAAAGGAAAAAGAATATCTCAATTTACTTCGAAAGGAAATTCGCAGTTTTAGGAAAACTTTCCGCGTCTGGCGTAAATCACTTGGCAGGAACAGAAGCGATGGCTGGGGATTCAGCGATATCCGCTAACCTTTCTTTTCTGCCAACCGGCATTTCTACATATTTCTTCGATACTGTCCGCCAACTTCAAACAAGGCCTTGGTAATTTGACCTAAAGAACAGCTTTTGGTGACTTCCATTAATTTCTCAAAGATGTTTTCATTTCGTATGGACACCTGCTGCAATTCTTCCAGGAGTCTTGCACTCTTATCTTTTTGTGCGCTGTGCAATTGGTCAAGTGTGTGGATCTGTGCCTCTTTCTCTTCCTCTGTTGCTCGGATAACCTCGGCGGGAAGGACCGTTGGCGAACCTTTGGAACTGAGAAAAGTATTGACGCCAATGATGGGATACTCTCCACTGTGTTTCAGGGTTTCATAATGCAGGCTCTCTTCCTGGATCTTTGATCGCTGGTACATGGTCTCCATGGCACCTAATACGCCACCGCGTTCGGTGATCCTGTCAAACTCCATCAATACGGCCTCCTCTACCAAATCGGTCAATTCCTCAATAATATAGGCCCCCTGCAACGGATTCTCATTTTTGGCCAATCCCAGTTCTTTATTGATGATCAACTGAATAGCCATAGCACGCCGTACAGATTCTTCAGTGGGCGTTGTGATCGCCTCGTCATAGGCATTCGTATGCAGTGAATTGCAGTTGTCATAAATGGCATAAAGCGCCTGTAGCGTTGTGCGGATGTCGTTAAAGTCTATTTCCTGGGCGTGCAGGCTCCTGCCGCTTGTCTGAATATGGTATTTGAGCATTTGCGCCCTGGGGTCTGCCTGGTACTTATCCCTCATGGCTTTGGCCCATATCCTCCTGGCTACCCGGCCAATTACGGCGTATTCCGGGTCTACTCCATTAGAGAAGAAGAAGGATAAATTGGGACCAAATTTGTTAATGTCCATGCCCCTGCTCAGATAGTATTCCACATAGGTGAATCCGTTGGACAATGTAAATGCGAGCTGGGTGATCGGATTAGCGCCGGCTTCGGCAATGTGGTATCCCGAGACACTTACAGAGTAAAAATTCCTGACCTTTTCACGGATAAAATATTCCTGCACATCGCCCATGAGCCTCAGCGCAAATTCGGTTGAAAAGATGCAGGTGTTCTGGGCCTGATCTTCCTTGAGGATATCCGCCTGAACGGTACCTCTTACCTGATTCAGGGTTTCTGCCTTTATCTGCGAATATACATCGGCGGGTAAGACCTGATCGCCGGTTACCCCAAGCAGCATGAGTCCGAGACCGTTATGACCTTTTGGGAGATCACCCCGGTATTCCGGCACTTCCATTTTCTTTTTCTTATAAATATCACGGATTTTCTGCCTTACCTGATCTTCCAACTTATTCTCAAGAATATACTTTTCGCATCCCTGATCAATGGCGGCATTCATAAAAAATCCCAGAAGCATGGGCGCAGGTCCATTAATGGTCATGCTCACCGAGGTCATAGGATCGCTCAGGTCAAAACCGGAATACAATTTTTTGGCATCATCCAGACAGCAGATCGAAACACCGGCATTACCGATCTTTCCATAGATGTCCGGCCTCCTGTCCGGGTCGCTGCCGTATAGTGTTACGGAATCAAAAGCTGTGGATAATCTTTTGGCAGGCATATCCAGACTCAGGTAGTGAAACCTGCGGTTGGTTCTTTCTGGTCCTCCCTCGCCTGCAAACATGCGCGTTGGGTCTTCGCCGGTTCGTTTAAAAGGATAAAGTCCGGCCGTATAGGGAAATTCACCGGGAACGTTTTCCTGAAGGGACCATTTAAGCCAGCCTCCCCAGTCCTCAAATCTGGGAAGCACTACTTTTGGGATGGCTGTGCCTGACAAAGATTGGCTGTGGGTCTGGATGCGGATCTCTTTCCCTCTGACGGTATATTTGTATTCTTCCTTTCTGTAACGGTCTTTCTTAGCCTTCATGTTCACGATGGCCTCCCAATTAGATGGCTCAAGGTGAAATCGCAACTGGTCAAACTCCTCCAATAGCCGGTCTACAGTTTCGGACACATTTTTCTCTACGGGAGCTTTAGACTCTAACTTCAATCCCTTGGAATTCAGAACCGGAAGATGCCCGCTTAAATGAGAAATGCTCAGATAGAGTCCGTATAAGCTTTGAGCAACAGCTACTTGTTCTCTTGCTTTCAGGTCATATGAGCGGTTATTTTCAGCAATTTCAGACAGATAGCGCGTTCTGGCCGGAGGGATGACATATACTTTTTCCTCCATTTCATCCGGGATCTCGTAGGTAGAACCCAGATCTGCCTTAGCCTTAGTTTTCAGCGATTGCATGACAGCCATGTAGAGCCTGTTCATTCCGGGGTCGTTAAATTGAGAGGCGATGGTACCAAAAACCGGAATTTCTGCTTCTTTAGCATCCCATAATTGGTGATTTCGCACATATTGCTTTCTCACATCTCTCAAGGCGTCCTCTGCGCCACGTTTATCCGACTTGTTGATGGCTACCAGGTCTGCAAAATCCAGCATATCGATCTTTTCCAACTGGGTTGCCGCGCCAAATTCAGGCGTCATGACATACATGGACACATTGCTGTGTTCTACGATCTCTGTATCAGATTGACCTATTCCGGAAGTCTCCAGTATAATAAGATCGAACCCGGCTGCCTTAAGCACCTCAATGGCTTCGTGTACATGCCTGGACAAGGCCAGGTTAGATTGCCTGGTGGCAAGAGACCGCATATACACACGATCATTGTTAATGGCATTCATCCGGATTCGATCACCCAGTAGGGCACCTCCGGTTTTTCTCTTGGAAGGATCTACCGATATGATCCCCACACATTTATCTTTAAAATCCATGAGAAAGCGTCGCACCAGTTCATCAACCAGGCTCGACTTCCCTGAACCCCCGGTGCC
>JBPEXP010000457.1:0-8513 GCA_052031475.1 Flavobacteriaceae bacterium
CTTTTTCAGGTTTTGCAGAGTCATGGCTCTTTTTGCCTGGAATGACAGATTGTTCTCTAATGAACCTGTGCGGTCATTGGCTTTTTTTACGGCAGAATTATAGATAACGCGGGATAAATTATAAACGTGATCCACAGTCTCCTCTATGGTCCTGTTGGTTTCGGAGGGCTTATAGACCAGGTCTTCCGGTCTAAGTCCCTGTGTTGCCCAGTAATATCGAAAGCCCAGTCCGTCAATCATTCTCGAGACCACCGTGCCGGCTGTATATTCTCCGGGGTATTCCGGAATTTCTGCATAGGGAATGGGTTCCTCCCGGGCCTCCTGCGAGTAGATTATTTGGGTGAGTATAAGTACAGTAATGGTCGCTGTTTTTGTCATTATTGATTAGTATTGGTGAAATGCATCAGAAACAAATTTGAGTACGTCAGGGAGGGATTCACGCCAATAGGTCCATGTGTGTCCGCCATCCCGAACGCGGTACTCATGCGGTATCTTTCTCTTAGACAGGGCGATGTGAACAAGACTATTGCCTTCAAATAAAAAATCGTCATCTCCGCAGTCTATATACCATCTGACGGATTTCAGATGCTCGTCTGTAGCCGCATCTATCAGTGACAAAGCATTATGGCGATTAAAATATGATTGAATTTCGGCCTCATCCATTGAATGGCCCTCTGGCAACCTGCTTTTGAATTCCTCCATAGTAAGGGGTCCGACATAGGCGCTTAAAGGGCATGATGACGAGAACATTTCGGGTTTGTGCAGGGCATACATAAAGGATCCCCCGCCACCCATGGATAATCCCGCAACTGCCCTGTAGCGTTTTTCAGCTTTGATCCGATAGGTCTTTTCTATAAACGGAACAAACTCTTGGAAGAAAAAATCCTCATACCTCCAATCGCCCTGGTTAAAATAGCCCAATCTGCCAGTTTTTGCATCGGGCATCACGATGATCATCGGCGTTGCGATACCACGGGCGATCGATTGGTCCGTGATGTGTTTTACTTCGCCAAATTGTACCCAACCGGTATGGTCATCTCCTGCTCCGTGAAGCAGGTACAAAACAGGATAGGCACGCTGAGAAGTATCATAGTCAGGTGGCAGGTAGATTGCGTAATTCCTGTCGCCTCCCAATATAGTCGACTTGATGGTGTTTTCCTCTATCACTTTACCGCCTTGCGCGAGTGCAGCTGCGGCTATTAAAAGCAGTAAAAAAAATGAGAATCTGCGGATCATTTACTTGTGAAATTTCAACTTGAGCCTGAAAAGATAAGGATTCGCTAAACTAAAATATCTTAAAAATTGAGGATTAACTATTCTGACAACTATGCTATAGATTTCAGGTGATCAGAAAGTCTGAGGCTAAGTGCCACCAGTGTAAGCGTGGGATTCGGCGCGCCGGCAGTGGGAAAGCAGGAGGAACCCGCGATAAAAAGATTGGACAGACCGTGAACCTTGCAATTTTGGTCTACCACCCCTTTTGCAGGGTCGTTGTTCATTCGTGTGGTTCCCATATGATGCCAGCCTCCTCCCATAGTAGTCGGAATTATTTCCGGGCGCTCTTCCTGCAGGAAATCATCAAAACGCACCCTTCCGATACCGCTGAGACCCACTTCTTTGCCGATTATTTCATAGAGCTTGCGGATACTCACAAGATCAAGCTCTGTTAATTGCCAGTGCAGATTGGCCCTGGGTACGCCTAAGGAGTCCCTTTCATCACTCAGGCTAATTCGCGAATCCGGATTGGGGGCCTGTTCCATGCGCGTATACAATTCGTAGGCCCTGTGATGACCGGCTTCCGTGGGTGTGTCGTAATACGCTTTAGCTCCGCCGAAGTTCTTTACAAAATCGTCATAGGCCAATCGCGGATCTTCATTTTCCCATAGATCGATCAATGCCATTTGCTCATTGGCTACCGGTAAATATGTCAGAGAGGCCGTTCCGTTGAGCATTTGATGGGCTTCCTGGACCTTCTCCCTCACCGCCAATTCGGCCCTGGGCCTTCGCACACTTGATCTGAATCCGTACAGGGCAGTGCTGTAGGGTTGCGCAAGCCAAAGTTCGGCCGATTTGATCTCCAGGTGCTCCATGAAGTATCGGCCTACCTGGTCTTTATCATTGCCCAGGCCTTTCGGATTCAACCGGTTGGACGCAAGAAGCAGTCTGGCATTCTGGATGGCACCACAGGCCAGGATATAGTGTTTCGCCCTGATACGGTGCTGCTTCCCGGCGTGATTCCTGACCACAATTTGTTTTATATGCCTGGAATAATCATCGCTCTGGAGTTCCGTACAATTGGCATAGGTGTACAGATGGATATTTGGAGCCAGTTCTAATTCTTCCCTGTATTTAGTATTAAAGCGCGTAGGTGGGCTAAACTGCCACATTTTTGGGTAAATGACCTGGTCATTCAAAGGCAAAGGGACCATATCCGGATAAGTATCCCGCCAGTATTGCAGATCATACCGATAGGGACCCAGATCCAATGGCGTGTGAGCCTTCTCGTAATATGGGTGCAGGTCGTCAAGACTAATGGGCCAGCCGCTGTGCGGTACCCAGGATCTTACTTTGAAATCAAGCGGGTCAAAGGGTGCGCAAAGACCTCCCCAGTGGCCGCTGGTTCCTCCGAACATATGTAATCTGGATGATCTCAATGGGAAATAGCGCTGACCTGTATTATTCCCTTTATAGAGGTCCTGGACATCAGAATCATATTCAAAGCCACCACCTTCAAGTAAGATCACTTTATAAGGAGTGTTGAGCCAGTCCATTGCCATGCTGATGCCCGCCGGTCCGGCACCAACGATGCAGATATCGCCCTGGATAATAGAATTCTGATTGATGGTTCTTGCGTCTTGATGCATAGTTCCTATTCCTCTTCTAGCGAGAGCAGAGCACACTGTCTTGCCTCGGTAACACTGATAAGCCACCCATCGATCATCACCGTTCTGTTGTTCTCAAAATCAGCCTGAATCAAGGATTGAAAGTGGTCTTCCACGTTACCAGCTGTCTTAAACCCCAGCAGTTCTTCCAGAATTTGCACGTTGTTTTCGCCACTGGTCAGGCTGTATTCTTTCCCAATGGCCAGGACCCCGTTTCTGTCGCAGATTTTTGACAGGATATCAGGTTCGTACACCCTTGTACGCCTTTTTTTTGCGAAGGGGCTCATAAACCAGCTGAGCAGGGCTATTAACAAGGCTCCCAGGCCGATCAGTCCGATAAATTTTCTTCGTTTCACCGTTGATAAGGTTATACTAAGCAGATTGATGGGAATATCAGTCCTGTGAAATATAATGAAAATCTGGTCTTATTTTTCGGAGAACAGATCAATGGTATACTGGATCAATTCGGGTCCTCCTGCCTGGCCATGGCCGGGAACCACAATTTCAAGTACTTTAAAATGTTGTTGTAATTCCTTAACGGATTCGGCATATCTATTGAGGTTGGCATCTTCTACATTGCCTTTGCCGCTTTTTAGTGATTTGATCATGCATCCTCCAAAAAGTAATTGGTCTTCCGGAATATGACTGACTATATTATCTTCTGTATGTGCCGGGCCAAAGTATCTGCTTTCAACCATCAGGTCGCCAAAAAAAGTTTGATGACCATTTAAAATGGGCTGTTGGGGCGGTGTTCGTCCTGTGGACCGGGCTAGCTCTATAGTCTTGTGACTTCCAAATGAAGGAATATTCTTTTCGTGAAAAGCTTCTATACCACCCAGGCAATCCTCGTGAAAATGATGGGCGATAACGCCTACGATCCGGCTCTTTAATTCATTTTCCACCCATTGGATCAATTCACGTGAGGATGCACCGTCAACCGTAGTCTCCAAAACCACTGCTTCTCCTCCATCTGCAAGGACCATCCCATTACAGGGCACCTTGCCAAAATCTTTTGTTTCGAGATATGAAATATGTAAGAAGGAATTATCCGTCAATTGGTGAATTTCCAGGGTATCGGACTCGTATACAGTCTTTTGGGCCTTGGGTTCCTGGCACGTAATAAGAAGTAGACAAAAAGGGAGAATGAACTTCATTATTAATCCTGGTAGTTTTCGGCCACCAGTCTTTTGGAGATCCACCAATAATTGCCCTCCGGATCCTTAATACCGCCCTGTCTGTCCTGGTACTCCATGTCCATAGGTTTTAAGACGCTGTCAGCACCATTATCCAGTGCCTGCTGATATACTTCGTCTACATTCTCCACATACAGATAGAACGAGCTTCGCATACCTAAGAAGTCACCCCTTGCCTGGCTAACCATCACACAGCTATCACCCAGTTTCAAGATACAATTCGCAATTTCGCCGCTTACCGGAATGATGCTTCGGTTTAATTCCTCTGCGGAAAATGCCCCTTTCAGGAACTGAACTAATCTTTCAGCTTTATCGGCAAAAATATAAGGGTTCACACTGCCAAATCCCTCCGGTCTAAAAGTGTTATAGTCAGCTTGCATTGTAGAAAGTTTTGCTAAGGTATAAACTTACGATTCTCCTGTAAAAGAAACCAATTTGGGTATTGGTAAAGGTTTCAGATTTTAATATTAATGTCGAATCGGACGCGGCTGTTGGTTTCCGTAAATACCCCTGTGGGGACCAGTTGTTCTACGAAGAAAGATCGCAGCTGCAGATCCAATTTATTGGTGAGGGCATAAGCGACCAGTATCTCAACACCTTCGTAGTTCGTAAGGCGGCCATCCGGCGACCCAAATTCCGAATAATCCCACCGGGCCCAGTCGTTCTGTGACAAATAATCTACAGCAGCATATCTTTCCTGGTAATTATAGCTGATTCTGAAGAGCCAATTATTCCGCTTGTCCAAATTACCCAGACGGGTGCTTATGGTCAGGCCTTTCTTCTGATCTCTAAAGGCAGAAGGTACGGAATCATATCGGCCCAGGTTTTCCAGATTATGGTAGTAGTCCAGTTCTACGTACCAATGGGCCCTGTCAGATATCCGGTATCTGCTGCCCAGATGTGCGATGGTGTAATCCAATTTAAAGGTCTCATTTCCATCGGGGATATCGGGCATCTGTTTAAAGATGTAAATAGCCGGAAATAAGAGGAACTGCCCTTTGTTCCATTGGCTCAGCAATTGAAATCCCTGGAAATAGCTGTCCTTTCCAAAGCCTGCACCATTGGTAGCGAATATAAAATGACCACCTTTTAATTCAAGGCCATCGAGAAAGGAATTATTTATGGGGGTTTTCCAGCCAATAGTTATGCCCTCGGGAAAGACATTATCACTCCAGAAAAGTTCATTTTGTTTTTCAAATGGAAAAGTGTTTTTACCAACCCAGGCCGAAAACTTATCGATATTAAAGGCGGCATAGGCTCTTTCCAAAGATACAGGGATACCGCTGAACTGATCGCCCAAGGTGATCTGGGGATCCTGTTGTTTATTAGGGTCACCCGTGCGCAATCGCAATCCGAACTCACTCCAGCTGTTATGGTTGTAGATCAGGCCCACTCTTGCCCGATATCGCATCCGCCCCCGATCTTCCTTATAACTGCCATCCGGATTTCTGACGTCCCAGTCCTGCTCCAGGCGAAATCTGAAATCAGCCTCGTAAGTCAACTTATCCGGCAGACTGTCTTGCTGAGCATAAACAGATGATGGAATGTGCCATAATAAGCTCATCAGGAAAATCCATCCTGCTCTCTTGAAAAAAAGACGACTGAACAAGCCTGCACTATGGGTCACATTAACTGTCAACCTTTCGATCAATCAATTTACAAACGACACAATCACTTAATTTATCTGCTGTAGGGTATAGTAAAAAACATCATTAGACCAGCCTGAATACTGTTGAATCCTCTAACGCATTACAATAACTCAAACCTAATCCGACCAAATGTAATTCATCCAACTTCACAAGAAGCTGACATTGCTCATGTTTCAGCAAATGTCCCAAATTTATTGTAAGGTGTTTAAGACGGAATCGGTGTATGCAATAGATGCAAATTCGCCCCTCAGACTGGCCAGGCATGTATGATAGATAAGATCTGCATTGTAGATAGTACCATCAACACCTGTTTTGGCATAGGTAGCGGTGGCATCTGCAACCAAAGTAGTTTTATAGCCTAAATCAGCCGCATTTTTCACCGTGGCCGCTACGCAATGATCGGTGGTAAGCCCGCCGATTATAAGTGAGTCCACCCCCGCCTGATCCAGAAGATCTTTCAACCGGGTTCCTATAAAGGCGCTGTTTGTATTTTTCTGGATAATTATTTCTTTCTTCAGCGGAGCCACGATCGGTTTGATCCGATGACCAGGTTTCCCTGGATACAAAGGAGATTCCTTGTGTGCAGAGTTGTGCTGTATGTGAAAAATAGGCCATGGACGCTGCCTGAAATATTCCAGGAGCTTGCGGCAATTTTCTTCCGCATTCGGATTGTTCCTGCTTCCACCCCAGTGTTCCGCCTGGTCCAATCCCTGCTGAATATCGATCAATAAAAGTGCAGTCACAGCTGATCTATTTTATAAATAACCGGATTAAAGGCCTTAGACGCCAAAAGCACTTTATCACCAACAGCTATTCCTTCCATGTCCGAGTGTTCTGCCACTACCTTGACCACCTGGTTCTGAACCAGTACAGAAACCACATAGATTACATCCTGGGATTCAATGCTCAGCACTTCACCTACAAATTTAAATTTACCGCTGATATTTCGGTTCACAAATATCTCATCCGGTGAACCGCTACGGACAAGCTCCCCATTTTCCAGGACGAGGACGCGATCTGACAGTTTGTGGATTTCACCCAAATCATGACTAACCATCAAGGTAGTGAGATGATATTCCTGGTGAATTTTCAGAAGATAGTCCTGCAGCTTTAACCGGATCTTGTAATCCAGTGCTGCCAGGGGTTCATCCAGTAGCAATATGTCTGGTTTGGCTGCCAGTGCCCTGGCCAGGGCCGTTCTCTGTTGCTGACCTCCCGAGAGGGTATCAGGCTTTTGTTCCAGAAAAGATTCAAGTTCCATTAAGTGGATCAATTCATCAATGAGCTGTAAATTTTTGTTTTGTCCCGCCGCAAATTGCAGATTATGTCTGACCGACATATGTGGGAACAAGGCGTAGTCCTGGAAAACAAAACCCAGCCGCCTCTTCTGGGGTGGAAGGTTGAGGTTCCTGGCTGAGTCAAACCAACTGTTGCCACCTACCTTAATAAGGCCCTGGTCTGGCTTTAGCAGACCAGCCAAAATCCTGAGTGTTGAGGTTTTACCGGCACCCGAGGGACCATAGAGGGTTACAAAACTTCCGGCTTCTATGCGCACTTTTAGCTGAAGCAGCATCGATCCCCCTTCGGATTTTAGCTTTTTATGCAGATCCATTTCAATCATCGCCAGAATTGTTTCAAATATCCTCCGTTGATCAGATAGACCAAGAGCAGGATGATAAAGGTGATGGAAAATAAGATGGCGGAATAGAAATTCGCAGAAGCGTAATTGAGTGCTTCCACCTCATCATAAATAGCGATGGATGCAACGCGGGTCTTACCGGGAATATTACCACCAATCATGAGCACAACGCCAAACTCGCCCACTGTGTGAGCAAATGAGAGGATAATACCCGTGAGCAGTGAAGACCTGATGTTGGGTAGAATTACGGCCCAGAGGGTCGTCCAACGAGATTTACCAAGGACGTAGGAGGCTTCGGTCAGCGATTTGGGTAAACCGGCGATGCCGGATTGCAGGGGATGTACCATAAATGGCAGGCTGTATATGACCGAAGCCAGTACCAATCCGCCAAATGAAAACACCAATTGTATTCCAAACCAATCGTCTATCCATCTTCCAAAGCTATTGCCAGGGCTAAAAGCCAGCAAAAAATAAAATCCCAGTACAGTAGGAGGTAAGACCAGTGGCATACTTACCAAGGTGGCTATCACCGGTTTTATCCTGGATCTGGAGCGATTCAGCCAAATGGCTATGGGGATGCCTACAAAAAGCAAGATCAGCGTAGTTACCAGAGCCAGTTGAAAGGTGAGTATGAGAGGTTGCCATTGACTCATGATCCGATCATAACTTCGTTAGACTTCAGCAAAACAGTTACCTCGTCGCCGGATTTTAATTTCATGGAATCCACATCGCGTTTGCTCAATATGGCGCTAAGGGTTCCTGCTTTGGATTCTAGAGAAACCCTGCTCAAAAGTCTTCCCGGTTCCAGGCCCTGGACCTTTGCCTGAAATCTATTGGTCATACTTAATCCTGTGAAACTACCTTTTGCCAGAATAACTTCAGTTTCCTTAAAAACGGCACTGATCCTTTTTCCCACCTCGAGATAGGAGGAAGTATCAGGTGTTTCTATGACCAGGGAGATTAACCTGATATTTCCCTCAAGTAGCAATATAACCTCGGTAAGTCCGCCGTGCACATGGAATTCCTCTACCTTACCCCAAAGTTTATTCATAGCTCGAATATCCGAATTCTTCCAATATCTTCACCGCATCATCAGAGAAAAGATACTCGTAGAAGTTTTCGGCCGCCGGGTGAATTTCGCGATCTTGAC
>JBPEXP010000458.1:0-8928 GCA_052031475.1 Flavobacteriaceae bacterium
GTTGCTGAGGTGAAGGCTCAGATAAAGTCCTTCTCAGAAGAAGTTATTTCAGGTGTCAGAAAGGGTTATACAGGAAAGCCTTTTACGGATGTGGTAAACATCGGTATTGGAGGATCAGATCTCGGCCCTGCCATGGTCACAGAAGCTCTTAAATTCTATGCGAACCATCTCAGGCTTCATTTTGTGAGTAACGTGGACGGAGACCACGTACATGAGATCTTAAAAAATCTGAATCCGGAAACAACTCTGTTTATTGTGGTTTCCAAAACTTTCACTACACAGGAGACCTTAAGTAACGCCACTACGATCAAAAACTGGTTCCTGAAATCCGCTTCAGTAAAAGATATCGCTACCCATTTTGCAGCCGTATCAACCAACCTGGAAAAGATCAGTGAATTTGGTATTTCAGAGCAAAACGTCTTCACTATGTGGGACTGGGTTGGAGGCAGATTTTCACTCTGGAGTGCTGTGGGACTTTCAATAGCCGTAGCAGTTGGTTACGATCATTTTGAGGCCCTGTTAGAAGGTGCACGGCAGATGGACCAGCATTTTGCCCAGAGTCCGCCAGAGCAGAATATCCCGGTCATACTGGCTTTGCTGAGCATCTGGTATAACAATTTCTACAAAGCCGAAACGGAGGCCATCATACCCTATAACCAGTATTTGCACAGGCTCTCTGCATACCTGCAACAGGGTATCATGGAGAGCAATGGCAAAAGTGTAGACCGGGGCGGTCAAAAAATATCCTATCAAACAGGTACGATTATTTGGGGTGAACCCGGCACCAATTCACAGCACGCCTTTTTTCAACTCATCCACCAGGGCACCAAGCTCATTCCGGCAGACTTCATTGGTTTCAGGGAATCTTTATATGGAGATCGCGGGCATCACAATAAGTTGATGGCCAATTTTTTCGCCCAGACCGAGGCACTCATGAACGGGAAAACAGCCGGCGAAGTTGAAGATGAGCTAAAGAACAAAGGAATGGATGCCGGAGAAATCAAGGCCTTGCTGCCTTTTAAGATTTTTGAAGGCAATAAGCCCACCAACACCATTTTAATTGACAAGTTAACACCCTCTTCCCTGGGGGCCCTGATCGCTATGTACGAACACAAGATCTTCGTGCAGGGATTGATCTGGAACATCTTCAGTTATGATCAGTGGGGGGTAGAGCTTGGAAAACAACTCGCAAGCCAAATTTTGAAAGACATCGAGGGTTCCGAAGCAGGTCCTCACGATTCATCAACTTCTACTCTTTTGGAGCGCTACAGGCAGAAATAACCTATTCTTAACGCCGGTTCATAAGACTTAATAATTAGTTATTCAAAGGTCCGTCTATTTGCAAAATTTATGTTAAATTAATCATCCTAATTTAACCTTGAATTAATGGCTTTGCTTATCAAAAAAAGCACATTTGCAAAGGAAATTAGAATAACTAATTAACACTTTGAACTATGAGAAAATTGATCCTGGCCATTCTGGCCATTACTGCCACTTCTATGGCTTTTTCACAGGGAGTCACCACGGCCTCCCTTGGAGGTAAAATTACTGACGATGCTGGGGAACCTCTGCCCGGCGCAAGCATTGTAGCTGTTCACCTTCCGTCAAACACCACTTATGGTGCTGCTACAGACTTTGACGGATTCTACCGGATCTCAGGTATGAGAACCGGTGGCCCGTACCAGATCACCTTTTCCTATGTAGGATTTGCGGATGATGTACGCGATGGGATCTACCTGAACCTGGGTCAGACCACCAGAATTAATGTTCCGCTGGCGGAATCAGCCACTGCGCTTGAAGAAGTGGTAATAACCGCTCAAACGGATGGTGTGTTCGGACCTAACAGGACGGGTGCAAGCACCAATATCAACAACAGGGAGATCGCTACGATTCCTGCAGCCTCCAGGTCTATCGCCGACTTTGTGCGGGTTACTCCCCAGGCACAGATCACTGAAGGAAATGATGGCTTCTCTGTATCTCTTGCAGGACAAAATAACCGCTATAACGCTATTTATATTGACGGTGCGGTGAATAACGATGTATTTGGTCTTGCCGGCTCAGGTACTAACGGAGGTCAAACGGGTGTAAACCCATTCTCCGTAGACGCCATTGAATCCTTCCAGATCAACCTCGCACCATTTGATGTGCGGCAGTCGGGATTTGCCGGAGGTTCCATCAACGCCGTTACGCGCTCAGGGTCTAACCGTTTTGAGGGTTCTGCTTACTACTTTGTACGTAACGAAGGTCTTGCTGGAAAAACTCCACCTGACCTGGTTGGTGCCGGAGAAGAAAGGGAAAAACTCGAGGAATTTTCAGCCAAGACCTATGGTTTGAGAATCGGAGGCCCGATCATCCAGGATAAATTGTTCTTCTTCTTCAATTATGAGAGGCAGGACGATGAGATCCCTCAACCGTTTAACTTTTCACAATATACCGGAAGATCCACACAGGCCGATCTGCAGACCTTGTCTAATTTCCTGCAGACTACCTACGGATATGATCCCGGTACTTTTGACCAGAGTGTCCGTACCCTGGAGTCAGATAAATTCACAGCCAAGATCGACTGGAACATTAACGAAGACCATAAACTCTCATTCAGGCACGGTTATGTAAAAGCAGATAATTTGGAGGCCCGTGCTTCTAATGCTAACAATATTGGATTTATCAATGGTTCAGAATTCTTTGAAACCGTAACCAATTCATCCGCCCTGGAATTGAATTCCCGCTTCGGGAATAAGTATTCCAATAATTTCATCCTAACCTACACCAGGGTGAGGGATGACAGGGACCCGGCGGGGGATCCTTTCCCAACTGTTGGGATTCAGGACGATGCAGGTGACATTGAGTTTGGCTCAGAGCCTTTCTCTACGGCCAACCTGCTGAACCAGGATATTTTTGTAATTACCAACAATTTTGAGATCTATTCCGGGGCTCATACGATTACTCTTGGAACAAACCTGGAATATTCAAAAACCAAGAACCTGTTCTTTGCTTTCAACTTTGGAGACTACACCTTTGAAGACCAGTTTGATGGCACAGGCGCTTTGGTATCCACAGGTCTGAACCAGTTCCTCACCCAGCAGGATGCGGATGTTTACCAGCACGGATATTCGCTGGTGGGCAGCGATGCTGTGGGTGACGCCTCTGACGGAGCGGCTGAATTCAGCCTCTTCCAGATGGGATTCTATGCCCAGGACGAATGGCAGATCACGGATAACTTTAAAGGCACCTTCGGTCTCAGGATCGACGTTCCATTCTGGGAAGACGGTGCAGTTAATAACGATTTTAACACCAGGACGATTCCCCTGCTGGAAGCCGAAGGTAAGGACTTACAAGGGGCCCGTGTAGGCCAGGGCATCGATGCCCAGATCCACTGGGCACCCCGCGTTGGCTTTAACTGGGATGTAAATGGCGATGGAGAAACCCAGGTAAGAGGTGGTGTTGGTATCTTTACTTCAAGGGTTCCCCTTGTCTGGCCAGGTGCCACCTATAATAACAATGGTATCACAGGTGGATTTATGTTCGAATTCGGGCAGCCATTTGAACCCAATGTCAATAACCAGTTTAAAGATCCGGCCCCGGGTACCGGTGGCGTAGGGGGTAATGTAGACCTCTTTGCCAAGGACTTTAAACTACCGCAGGTAACCAAGTTCAATATCGCCGTAGATCAAAGATTACCCTGGTGGAACCTGATCGGTTCGGTTGATTTCCTCTACCAGGATGTTATTCAGGATGTCTATTACGAAAACCTGAATTTAAGAGGACCGGTAGGCAACTATGCCGGGGCAGACAACCGTCCTTTCTATGACAGGAGAGATGAGATTGACGATACTTATCAGCGAATCATTCTCGGTTCAAATACCAAGAAAGGAGATGCTACTAACCTGACGTTGACGCTTACCAAGCCCTATGAAAATGGTTTTGCGGGAAGTGTGTCTTATACCTATGGAAAGTCTAATAAGATCTTTGACGGAACCTCTTCACAAAACAGTTCTCAGTGGAGGAATCAGGAGTCTGTGAATGGTAAAAATTCTAACCTGCCGGTTACTGAATCTGATTTTTCACTCGGTAGCAGATTCATTGCCAACGTAAGCTATGCCATCGAGTACGGTGGTGAGTTTGGCGGGCGGACCACACTCGGCCTGTTCTATGAAGCACTTGAGGGACAGCCTTACAGTTTCATTTACCAGGAAGGTGTAGACCTGCTCAACGATGATTCAAGGGATAATGCATTGATCTATGTTCCCAGAAACCAGGGCGAGATCAATCTGGTGGACATCACAGATGGTAGTGGTAACGTAACGGCTACTGCCGCTCAGCAATGGGCCGCTCTGGATGCCTTTATTGAAAGCAGTGATTATCTGCGCAACAGAAGAGGTCAGTATGCGGAAAGGAATGGGGCCAGGGCACCATGGAGCAATGTGGTTGACCTAAAACTTCTCCAGGATGTATATCTGAGGAGCGGAGAAGATCGCCATACGCTTCAGTTCTCATTGGATATCTTCAACTTTACTAACTTGTTGAACAAGGATTGGGGCAAAAGATACTTTGTCTCAGGTGCGGCTGCAGAGCCGATCAGAACGGTTGTAGCTGGAGATCCTGGTAATCCAACGGTGGATAATGTAGCTGCCTTTACCTTTGACCCGAGCCTGACACTGGAAGATTTTGAGCAGATCGATGATTTTGGCCTGGCATCCTCTAGATGGCAGATCCAACTGGGTGTCCGTTATATCTTTAACTAGTAAATTATTATAGCATTGGCATGTGACCCCCGACCTTTGCGTCGGGGGTTTTTTTATAAACAATTTCCTTACTTTTAACAACTCAATTCTACTCTTATGGAAATTTTACAATCGGTTCACTCCTATATGGCCTATATTGTACTGGCCGTACTTTTTTTAGCCGTGGCCAACGCAGTACGGGGTATGGCAACAAATAAGATCTTTGATCTTCACAAGGATTTCAGGATCAGCCTTTTTGCGCTTATCCTTTCCCATATACAACTGGTACTCGGCTTGCTTCTTTTCTTTATATCCGCCAACGGGCTGAAAGCCATTCAGGCCCTGGGAATGGGTGGACTTAACGCACAAGCTCGCCTGCTGGCCGTTGAACACCCGGTGATCAATATCGTAGCTATAGCATTGATCACCATTGGTTGGTCTCGCCACAAAAAGCAGGGCTCCGATAAGAAGAAATTTCGCAGTATTGCCCTTTTTTACGGACTGGGCCTGCTCTTTATCTTAAGCAGGATACCATGGGCACAGTGGTTTGACTAAGACCCCCTGGATTAAGCTTTTGGCTTAATGAGTACTACGTAGACCGGAAAATGATCACTGTAGCCGCCCTGATAAAGGCCGGCTGAATACGTTCGTTTGGGATATCCCCTATAAGGACCTTTCTGCTGAATTAGAATTTCCGGTTTATAGATTCCCGCTTTCCAGAATCTGTAGTAACCGGGTTTGGGCCACATCAGCTCAGAACTCATCATGATCTGATCAAAAAGGCTCCATCGGTCCCTGTAAGCCAGCGACCCCAAACCTGATTTATGCATTTGGTCCATGGCATTAAAAAGCTTCCTATGGTTTGATGCCTTACTCTTTATTCCAGCCTTTATGAGAGATTGAATGCTGATGTCATCAGGATTATCGTTGAAATCTCCCATTACTATGATTCTGGCACCAGGCTGCTCACCGTTAATTGAATCGATAATTCTGGAAGTCAGCCGTGCAGCGGCAAGTCTGAGAGTCTCAGACCTTGCCTGCCCACCTCTTCGTGACGGCCAGTGATTGATGATCAAATACAACTCCTCGTCATCCAGAAATCCATGAACGACCAATTGATCGCGTGTATATTGTCTGTATTGTTCCCGGTTGTAAATAATCAGCGGATGATGCTGAAAATTCAGCGGTTGGAAAACCGAAGGTTTATAAAGCAGGGCTACGTCAATGCCGCGCCTATCAGGCGAGTCAGTGTGGATAAAACGGTATTGAAGAGGCTTCGGGCTAGCCGCGGAAACAAGGTCATTGAGAACCTGCCGGTTTTCTACTTCACAAACACCAATGATGTCGGCTCCACTTGACCTTCCGAAGGGATCAAAAGTCGCGATCAGCTTGGCCAGTTGATTGATTTTCTTTGTGTAGCGATCCTTAGTCCATTGGCCACCACCCTCAGGAGTAAAGTATTCATCATGTGTAGCAGGATCATCAATAGTATCGAAGAGGTTCTCAAGATTGTAGAACATCACAGAGCGGTATTGATAGGTTGTCTGAGCCTTTGTACAAAGGCACAGCAGAAAAAGCAGATATGTGTGAATACAAGGTGGCGATATCATAAGGGCAGTAAAATTAATCTCCAGTACCGCAAGGCAGCTTCACATTGAGCATCTACTTTGGCTAAACCTGGCAATAACATGTACTGCATAGACGGAACTTAATCGATATCAATACTCAATGAAAGGTTAGGTGTGCGAATAAGCAAGAAATCAGCTGTTGTAATCATGCATTTTCTGTTTTGCTTCGGCGGAGGCAGCCTTTGCCTGTCTCAGTCAATTGCGGTTAAAGGCAAAGTTCAGGATGCAGCCGATAAAAATCCTTTAGGCGAAGTCATTATTCTTTCAAAACAGACCGGAAAGGAGGTTTTCTCAGGGCCTGATGGTAATTTTGCAATTCCCCTTCCGATATTTTCTGCTGATACAATTCAGTTAATCAAACCATCCTATAAGACCTTGAAGATTGTCTTGGAGGCTTCTCGCGAAGATGTTGATTTGGGTGTGTTATTACTGGAATTGGATGTGGAAGAGATTCAGCATGCCGGGCAGCTATTGCTGATCGAGGATTTACAGGACAGTGAACAGGAAGGCCAACTCAACGCTGGCTTCCTGGGTGCCAGTCGGGACTTGCTCCACAGGCGGGCCGCCTTTGATTTCGGTCCGGCCTTTTACAGAATTCGCGGCTATGATTCCAGAAGCAGGATCGTACTGATTAACGGCATGCAAATGAATGGTATCCTTAGAGGCAGACCCCAGTGGAGTCAATGGGGTGGTCTTAATGATGTTTTTCGATACCAGGATATATCTGCCGGGATCGGGGCATCTTCCTGGCATTTTGGAGATTTGTTAGGCACTACCTATATCGATACCAGACCTTCAGCGATCCGTCCCGGGTTGAGAATTACAGGGAGCTTGTCTAACCGGACTTACGCAGGACGGCTGATGGCTACCTACAATGATCCGGCAGCCGATCAAGGGTTCGGTTATACAGTTTCCGGCTCGGCTCGGAGAGGGGCTGAAGGATTTATTGATGGCACGTCTTATGAAGCATACTCGGTTTTTGCGGGTTCAGAACTAAAGATAAATTCCAGAAACAGCCTTTCAGCAGCATTTATTCTCTCATTTAATAAGAGGGGAAGATCGGCAGCCATAACCGAAGAAGTTTTCAAACTCATCGGCAGAAGCTATAATCCTTATTGGGGCATTCAAGGATCCAGGGCCAGAAATTCAAGGGTCCGGACAATTCGTGAACCTATCATTATACTCAATTACCAAAACCAGGGGAAAGATTCATTTTGGGCTATTGGCCTCAGCTATCAGTGGGGTACTCAGGCCCAAAGCAGATTGAGCTATTTTAATGCACCTAATCCCCTGCCGGATTATTACCGCTACTTGCCCAGTTATTCTATCAACAGTCCCATAGGGGCAGATTTTATAAGTGCCGAGGCTAGCTCCCTTGCATTTAAGAATCAACCCCAGATAAATTGGAACCACATCTATCAGGCTAATCGATCACTTTCTACCCAAGGCCGTGCTTCATATTTACTAAGCAGTGATGTAAGCGAGGCGACTACTTTCAGGGGCCGCATTCATTTTTCTACTAAACTGGGATCCTTCTTTACCGCGGAAGCTGGAATCAATTTTTACGATGCCAAAGTCAATTTTTACAATCGCCTGGACGATCTGCTGGGGGCAGTATTCCACATTGATGAAGACCCCTTTAGCAAAACCGCCAATAATCTGGATTCTGAGGGCGAACGTAAGCAAGGAGATAAAATAGGCTACTCCTACACCATTCGCACCCAGAACATGGAGGCTTTTTTTCAGCTGAACTATGCCAGGAAAAAATGGAAATCATTCTGTGGTATTAAGTACTATGAGAGATCATTTGTCAGAGAAGGTATTTTCAGAAATGGCCGTTACCCGGACCGTTCCAAGGGGTATGGAGAAAGGGTGTCATTTGCCGGGCCGGGAATTAAAGCTGGCATTTCCTTCACGTTTGATCAGCGAAATCAAATGGAGTGGAATGGAACCTATTATTACAGGCCGCCTGTTCTGGCCAACATATTCACAAATCCGCGGGAACAATATGAAGTTGTTCCTGATATTGAAGATGAGCAGATCCTGAGCTCGGAAATTAATTACAGATTCGTTTGGCCAGATCTTAAGGGCCGGGTATCAGCATACTACACGAGAATCCGCCGTTCAACGGAAGTGAGTTTTTTTTTCGTGGATACTAGCCTTGGGTCAGACTTTGTACAGCAGCAAATAACCGGAATGGACAGGTTGCATGCCGGATTAGAGTGGGCCGTTACCTATAATCCGAATTCGACGGTAACACTGAGCCTGGCAGGGAGCTATTCCAAGTTTTTGTTTGCTAATAACCCAAGCCTCACAATAAGTTTTGATACAGAAGGAGAAGACCTCATCAATATAATCGGGAAGGCAGATCTGGGCAGGGCCAGCCTTAAAGATCTGAAAACATCAAGTGGCCCTTCGCAGGCTATATCTCTTGGAATCGAATACAGGGATCCCGCCTATTGGTGGGTGGCGACCACCATCAACAGACTGTCAGATAGTTATATTCACATTTCCCCCCTCAATCGCACACAGAGTTTCAATAATATACCAGAAAAGGAGATGGTGCCTGAGGGCGTGGA
>JBPEXP010000459.1:0-16323 GCA_052031475.1 Flavobacteriaceae bacterium
GGTTGATGGACTAAAAATTTGAGATGATTACCAATTCCGTTGGGAAATTTACCATAGCGAAGCATCTTCCAGCTGTTGTTGATGCTGATGGGTACGATCAGGGCTGAAGGTGCTTGTTTCATGAGCATTTTCAGGCCGGTGGGTTGGAACTTTTTAGGCATGCCCGTTCTGCTCCTCGTGCCTTCGGGAAAAATTACGGCACTTCTCTTATGCTCCTCAATATATTGGCCCAGTTTTGCAATCTGCGTCAATGCCTGTTTGCTGTCTTTCCTGTCAATTAAGACCGAACCTCCATGTCTCAGATTAAATGATACACTTGGTATGCCCTTCCCTAATTCTATCTTGCTAACAAATTTCGGGTGATTTCGTCTGAGGTACCAGATTATAGGAGGGATATCGTACATACTTTGATGGTTGGCCACAATGATAAGCGGCCGGTCTGTGGGCAGTTTCTGATCATTTATAAAGGTATAACGGGTACCTAGTAAATAGGTACAGGCCATCAGGCAGCGATTGAGTACACTAACACTTTTCTGATGTGCGTGATATCCGAAAAACCTCAGGCATATCCACTGTACGGGATGGAAAACAACCAGGGTTATTCCAAAAAAAATGAGATAAATGACGGTGAGCGGATAGGCCAGGATCTTTCTCATGGGACAAAAATAAAAAACCGCTCAAGACAAGCGGCTTTTATTGTGGAATCCTGATTCAATTGTTCAGGATGATCTCTAAGCAAATACTAACAATATTCGTTATAGGCTTCTGTGAGATTTTCTGCGATCATCTCGGCAGGCCTGCCTTCAATGTGGTGCCTTTCAATCATATGGACCAGTTCACCATCCTTAAACAGCGCCATGCTGGGTGAAGATGGAGGAAAGGGAACCATCAGATTTCGCGCCGCGTCTACAGCTTCTGTGTCTACACCGGCAAATACGGTGATCAGCCGATCAGGACGCTGTGCATTCTGGAGGCTCAGCTTGGCTGCCGGCCTCGCATTGGCGGCGGCGCAACCACATACTGAATTGACAACTACCAATACCGTGCCTTCACTCTGGATGGCTTTTTCTACGGCATCGGCTGTATATAATTCTTCAAACCCGGCCGAAGCAAGGTCTTCTCTCATAGGTTTAACTAATTCTGCGGGATACATAGATTCAATTTTTTTTATTCAATAGTGTACAAAGATACAGAATTTAACCGATTTTACCTCTTGTGTGAGAAGCCCGGAAAGTCCATAAATTCTATATTTGCCCTTATCTTTGGAATCTTATGATCAAATGGTTTGCCGCATTTCTCGGTTATCTCTTTTTCCGTCTGCCGGGAGCACTGGTAGGCTTTATCCTGGGCAGCCTTCTGGAGAATGTGAGCAGGCCCGGAGGTGGTGGAACCCTTTATGAGGAATTCACAAGACAGCGGGTTTCCCCTGCAGATTTTGAATTGCACCTGCTTACCCTCTGTTCTATAGTGATCAAGGCCGACGGTCAAATAAGTCAGCGCGAACTGGACTACGTCAGGCAATATTTCCTGAGCACATACGGAAAGGAAAAGGCCAATGCCATCTTCAGAACATTTAATGATGTGATCAAAAAAAGGGAGATTTCGGCCTACAGGATCTGTTCTTATCTCAACCAGCGAACGCGTTACGAGGTAAGGCTCCAATTGCTGCACTTCCTTTTTGGGATAGCCCAGGCAGATGGATCGGTGAGCCATGCTGAAATTGACAAACTCCGTGAAATAGCCGGATACCTCCGGATCGGATCCTATGATTTTGAAAGTATCAAGGCGATGTTCATCAAGTCTACGGACAATGCCTATAAGATCCTTGAAATAGAGAAGACCGCCACAGATGACGAGGTAAAAAAAGCCTATCGAAAAATGGCCAAAAAGTATCATCCGGATAAGGTGGTCACCGAAAATGAGGCTATTAAAAAAGGGGCCGAGGAAAAATTCAAACAGGTCCAGAAGGCCTACGAGCAGATCCAGAAAGAAAGAGGTCTATAGCAGCCATTGCTCTACGGTGTATTTTGATAACTGACTTCATAGCATAGGGTCACAACTATCATGTAAAATTTTGTAACGAATACACAATCAACACGTCCAAATAGTGTTAACATAGGAGATGTGATAGCTCAATGACGGGGGAGCGTACGGCCGTAGATTTTAAATAAAAATTAACCGATTAGGGTTGTTATGCACTGCCAAAGCAGGTATCTTAGCACCTCACAGGATCGGTATTTCAGGGAATTAACCCAAAAAAAATGACGCGGGAAAAACAGGAAAAATACGACAGGGCCTATTTAAAAATGGCATTGGAATGGGGGAAACTCTCGTATTGTAAGAGGAGGCAGGTAGGGGCGCTTATTGTCAAAGACCGTATGATCATCTCAGACGGCTATAACGGAACCCCTACAGGTTTTGAGAATATTTGCGAAGATGACGAAGGCTATACAAAGTGGTATGTGTTGCATGCAGAAGCCAATGCACTGACCAAATTAGCCTCATCTACGCAGGCGAGTATGGGCGCCACCTTGTACATAACCCTCTCGCCTTGCCGGGAATGTAGTAAACTCATACACCAGGCAGGCATAAAACGCGTTGTATATATGACGGCCTACAAAGATGACAGCGGTTTGAGGTTCCTGGAACGGGCCGGCGTAGAATTGGAACACCTGCCGATAACCGAGAATGTAGTTTAGAAGACCCCTTAGATGAAAAAGTATTGGTACATATGGCCTACGATCATAGCACTGGCTCTTGCCCTGGGCATATTTGTTGGAGGTAAGCTCCATTTTAACGATACGCCCGAAAAGCTGTTTACCACCAACTCCAAAAAAGATAAACTCAATCGCCTGATCGACTATATAGACTACGAATACGTAGACGAGATCAATACAGACAGCATTGTGGATGTAACGGTAAACAATATCCTGGATAAGCTCGACCCTCATTCGGTTTATATCCCCAGAAGTGAAATGAGCAGGGTATCCGAAAACATGAAGGGCGATTTTGTAGGTATAGGGATCAATTTTTATATGATCCGGGATACTATTACCGTGATCCGAACGGTTGAGGACGGGCCTAGTTTTCAGATGGGTATTTTGCCGGGAGACCGGATATTAAAAGCAGACGAGGACACCCTGTACGGAAAGAATATACCCAGCGATGTAATTGTGGGCAGATTGAAGGGCATGAGGGGCTCGTCGGTGGTCTTACAGGTTTACCGAAAATCTGAAAAAGAGACTTTTGATGTAACGGTGACCAGGGGCCTGGTACCTCTTAAAAGCGTGGAAGCCCACTTTATGCTCACCCCTGATATGGGCTACATTAAGATCAATCGATTTGCCGAAAGTACTTATGATGAATTCAGGGAAGCCTTGTACGAATTAAGAAACAGGGGGGCTAAAAAGCTTACCCTCGACCTGAGGGACAACCCCGGGGGCTATCTGAATATCGCAGAACAACTGGCTGACGAATTCTTAAAGGAGGGAAGGCTGATCTTATATACAAAGAATAAAAAAGGTAAAATTGAGAAGACCTTTGCCACTAAGAAGGGTTCCTTTGAAGACAAACCGGTTTTTGTTCTGATCAATGAGCGATCTGCATCAGCGAGCGAAATCATAGCCGGAGCCCTCCAGGACAATGATATAGGGACCATTGTGGGAAGAAGATCCTTTGGAAAAGGACTGGTTCAGCGCGAGATGGAACTTGGAGACGGGTCTGCTGTAAGACTCACAGTTTCGCGTTATTACACGCCTACCGGGAGATCCATTCAGCGCGACTATCAGAACGGTAATAAAGATTACTACCAGGAATTTACAGACAGATATCACAATGGGGAGCTGGTATCCGTAGACAGCATCAAGGTGATGGACTCACTCAAATTCAGGACCCCAAAAGGAAAGATCGTCTATGGCGGCGGCGGTATTATTCCGGACGTTTTTGTACCTATAGGCACTAATGAGGAAGAGGCTATTGAAAGTATGGACAGCCTGGGCTTTATTTCGAGATTTATTTTCCAGCACCTGGAAGAAGACAGAACGCGTTACCAGGACCTGGACGAGACCACTTTCATTTCAGATTTCAAGGTAGATGATATACTGTTCGAAAAATTTGTAGACTACTGTCTGGCGAACAATATCAAACTTGGTTTTTACGATTACGAAGAGCGAATTAAGCTTTACCTGAAAGCATCGCTTGCCGAACAGCTTTTTTCGCCAAACCTACATGCAAAGATCAAAGCAGGATCGGATGAAATGCTTCAGAAGGTCATCCAGTTAGACCGGCCTACTATTGTGCAGGATGAAGCCACCGTGATCGAGTCGGAGAACTGATCAGAAGATTCTTTATTTTTTTGAAACCAATGCCCGGAATTCAGTATTGTTCTTCAATAATTGAAAGGCCGGATCATTCAATATCTGTTGCTTGTCCCAACCATGAGCTATGGCTGATTTGAGGTGCTCCAATGCGAGATCCTCTCTGCCGGTGCGCAGATAGGCCTTTGAAACCCTGTATTGTATAAACGGATTGTCCGGCCAATTGGCCAACATCAATTGGATAAAATATGCTGTTCCGTTTTTATGGCCTTCAGCAAGATCGCTTTCGAGGCCTTCTATGGCCACAGCGAAGATCATTCCCTGCAGACGCTTTCCCATAGAGCTGAGGTGGGGTTCTGAGCTTTCGCTGTATTTATCATCAAGTTGAGCTAATTCTTTTTTCCACCATTTATAATCCCTGGGTAATTCTTTGCCCTCTCTTTCCTGACGAATCCTGCCTAGCAGCTTATCTGTCCAATCCTTCTCCAGGCCGGCAACAGCTTCCCTGCTCTTCAGATTTTTTTTATAGGATTTTGTCCTGCTCAGGCTTTTGATCTTAACCTCAATGCTATCCAGGTCAAAAAAGGGGCCAAGATCGCTAATGACCTGCTGATACACTTCCACTGCTTCAACGGGCTGCTGCGTATGAGACCATACATCGGCTGCTTGCAGCTCTGCAGCGAGATATTCCCTGAGGAAATTGTCATCCGGGGGTATTTTTCCACGGATCATATCCTGTAGAGCAAACCAGTCGAATGCCCTGGTGATCCATGACTGATCCGGCCATCTGTGCTCACCTTCAAAAATAAATAGCCGATTGGGCAACCCTATTTTGGTCAGCCAATCTTGCGCGCGATTCATTTCCTGGTAATTCATATCCAGGGTACCCACCATACCCGCATAGTAAAAATGGTCGTTGGCATACGGAGCCTGGCTGGGATTCACGGAGAAGGCAGCACCACAACCTACTACTCCTTTGAATGCTCCTGTACTCACACCAATGGTGGATGCCAGGCGGGATCCTCCTGAAAATCCTGCAGCGTAAATTTGTTCCGGGTGGATATGGAATTGAGAAAAGACCTCCTTAAACCAGCGGTCGGCAATTTGGAAATTCTCTTCATAGGCCGTATTCCTGCTGTTGTTGGAGCTAACAAGGATCAAATTGTATTTTTCAGAAGCTGCCGTAAAGGATTTAAGGGCATGGGCCCCTCTTGCTGCCGGATCAAAAATAAAAACGATGGCCGATTGCTTTTCAGCAGAGTAGCCGGAAGGAAGATATAGCGCAAAGGTCTCCCCGGGGCTGTTCTTAATGCCCATAGAATCCAATATGGTACCGGTGATGGGATGCTGTGGATAGCTGTAATGGAAAAGGCTGAAAAAAACAAGATAGACCAGCGCTCTCATAGCTGGTAAATTAAGCAAAATATAGGAGCGACACCGAATTCAGTTTGCCAATTTCCTCTTATTTTTTACCCACTTTTTTTTCGATCTTTTTAGATGTGATAAAGATCAGAAGCAATACCATGGCCGAAAGAGCGGCAACAATCCCGATCAGGGCTACCAGGCTGTCTCCTTCAAGCAGATTCTGAAAATCCAGCATGGTCACATTATAGGCGATAAGCAGAATAGCCAGTACAAACAGTATGATGATAAGGTATTTATTCATTTCAATATTTTCTATCCCTTCATGCTAATTACTCGAAAAGCTGGTTGATGTTGGAGGCGAATAATTTTACGGATATAGCCAGGAGAATAACACCAAATACTTTTCGGATAATACTCAATCCGCTTTTGCCCAGGAAACGTTCAATCCTGGCCGATGATTTCAGTACAAGATAGACAATTATCACATTGATCAGGATCGCGGCAATGATGTTTTCTACATAGAACTCTGCTCTCATGGCCAGCAGCGATGTCATGGTGCCCGCCCCGGCTATGAGCGGGAATGCAATGGGTACGATGGAAGCACTTTCGGGCTCATCGTCCTTGTATAAATGGATACCGAGAATCATCTCGATGGCCAGGAAAAACAACACGAAGGCACCGGCCACGGCAAAGGAATTCACATCAATCCCGATAAGATTCAATATTTCCTCACCGACAAATAAGAAAACGATCATGATAATGGCCGCCACTACGGTGGCTTTACCAGACTGTATATGGCCTACTTTCTTGCGCAAGCTGATGATAATAGGAATATTACCTACTACGTCAATAACTGCAAAAAGGACCATGGTGGCTGTGGCTATTTCCTTTACATTGAAGTTCATGGAACCCATTTTTTTAATTTGGCGGCAAAAGTACATTATAAAGCCTGTATTCCATTGAAAATCATAAAAATCTTGTAGAAGATTAGGACTATCTTTATCCCTCAAGAAGGTATCGATGTTCGAATTAGGAAAAACTGTAGTCTCGGAGGAAATTCTGGAGAATCATTTTCTCTGTGATCTCAATGCCTGCAAGGGTGCCTGCTGTGTAGACGGTCAGGCCGGGGCTCCTTTGGAAGAGGAAGAAACTGAGATCCTCAAAGGGCTGTTCCATAAGTTAAAACCCTATCTCAGAGCAGAAGGGGTGGCAGCCATCGAGGCTCAGGGTACTTTTGTAAAGGGCGAAGACGGTGATTGGGAAACACCCCTGGTAGATAAAAAAGAATGTGCCTATGTTGTTTACGAGAAGGGCGTAGCACTATGCGGAATTGAGAAGGCCCATAATGACGGGGCGGTAGATTGGAAAAAACCCATTTCCTGCCACCTCTATCCGGTCCGGATCAGGGAATACAGTATGCTGACAGCGGTAAATTACCATCGCTGGGAGATCTGTGATCCGGCATGTGCATTGGGTGAAAAGCAGCAGCTGCCCATTTATCAATTTGTAAAAGAGGCACTGATCCGAAAATTTGGCTCAGATTGGTATGCTGAATTGGAAAAGGTGGCAAAGACCCTGTCAGATCGTGGGGATGTGTAGCACAACCCTGGTACCCGCTGAGCTCTGGTCTGCTTCTTCGTAGAGATCGATGATCTCAACTTCAAAGTTGTTTTGATAGTCCTTGGAAAAATTATCCAGTCGTTCTTTGGTGATATCGATACCCACAGACTTTCTCTTCAGCACTTTTAATTCTTTCAACCGTTCTGCGGCCTGCCTTCCGATACCGTTATCCGTAATAGCGATCTGGATGTAACCCGGGGTGCCATTGCTCACGTGCAGTTCTATGTGCTTATCGCCTTCCTTAGCCGACAATCCGTGCCACAGGGCATTTTCGAGGAAGGGCTGCAAGATGAGCGATGGGATCTTTACCAGGTGGGTGTCAATATTATCATCCACCTTCATGTCAAAGTTGATCTCGTTGGAAAAACGAATATTTTCAATGTTCATGTAGAGATCTACCGTCTCCAGTTCTTCTGCCAGGGGAATTTCCTTAAGCGAGGAAGCTTCCAGGATCTTGCGCACCAGTTTTGAAAATTTGTTGAGGTAATGGACGGCATTTTTCGTCTCGTTATTAATGATATAGAGCTTTATGGAATTCAGGGAATTAAACAGGAAGTGCGGATTCATCTGGCTCCGGAGCATGCTCTGCTCCAGGGTAAGTAGCTTCTTGTCGTTCTTAAGCTGGTACTGTCTGTAAAGTATGTAAAGTATAATGGTGAAAAGGGCCAGCAGCAGGGCACTGACCAACAAGGTATTCTTGTTACGCCTGAGCCTTAGTTTGACTATTTCATTCTCCTTGGCCAGCATTTCCAATTGGTTGCTTCGTTTTTCGGACTCGGCTCGGGAGATGACATCAAAAACATAACGCCGGTTGCGATCATTGGATATTCTACGTTTGGCACGTTGGGCTGCTTTGTAATAGGTAAGGGCCTTTTGATAATCCCCTAGTTCCTCAGCATGGTCGTGCAAAAAGGTATTGGCCTGGGAAATATTAGCCACCAGATCGTACTGTTCAGCAATTTCCAATCCACGCTTTAAATAGATTTCGGCTTCCCCGTATTGCTTAAGACCTAGCAGCGTCCATCCATAGTGGATATAGACCGATGAGAGTATTTCATGATCGTCAAGCGATTCGGCTGCGGGCAGGATAGCCTTTAATCTGTCCAGTGCTTCCTCCTGCTTACCCTGATGCACCAGTATATGGGCAATACCGTAATTGCTTTTTACAAATATGCGTTCAGATCCCACATTTTCATTGATCAGCAAGGAGCTCTCGTAATTTTTTAGAGATTCTTCCAGCTTCCCCACGGCCTCCAGGCATTCTCCGATATTTTGATAATTGATGGCGATGCCCATTGAGTTGCGGAGCTTTTCTTCATAGCTCAGGGACCTGCGAAAGAATTCGATGGCCAGGTCATATTGTTCAAGGGATTTATAGATGTCGCCAATGCCGTGGATCGCCGTATTGATACTCCTTTTTATACAGGTTGACGGATCTGCGATGGATTCGGCAATATTCAAGACCTCCTGGTGGTAATCCAGGGCACCCTTGATCGCGCTATTGGCCCTGAAATCCCTGCCCAGCATATTCAAACTGATCAATTTAAGATCTGTCTTATCATTAGTCTCAGCTATGTTGAGAGCAATGGTGTGCAGCTCTACGGCCCGGTCTATACTGGCGGTTTGTCTGTAATAGTTTCCTAATTGGTTGAGTGCATATACCACCCCGGTCAGGTAATTGTTTTCCTCGGACCGTTGCTGAAAGTATTTCAGGGCAAGCGTATCTCCGTCAATTTCTTCCAGTTGATTGTGCAATTCTGTGTAGTTGGCTGGCAAATCCTTAAAAACCTGATCTACCAGGTCGGGTAAGGAGTGTGGCGGATCTTGTGGAAAACCCGCAATGCCAATAACTAGCGCAAATATGAAAATAGAGGATTTGACTTTTTTTAAAAGCATATGATCTTTTTAGATAAGATCCAAAAAGTCGGACTTTTTCTGGCGAGAAACAGGAATTTTGTGGTTAGAATCCAGTACCACATAACCGTCTGTCTTTATGAATTCCTTGATTTTGGATAAGTTGATAATATAGGAATTGTGTATTCTGAAAAAAGAATCCTTGGGCAGAATGGCATTTACTTCTTTTAGCTTTTTGGTGAGTACAATTTTCTGACCATCACTCAGGTAAACCGTACTGTAATTCCCGTCCGATTCGGCGTATAGAATATCGTTGCTCTCCAGGAAAAGCAATTTGCCGTCTGTATTGAAGGTCACTTTTTTGTGGACAGACCTGGCATTAAAGTTCAGCAGCATCTTCTCCAGCTTTTCAGCGGTATAGACCCTGGTATTAAATTTTCGGATCCGATTGATGGTGTCCTTCAGGTCGTCCGAATCAATGGGTTTTAACAAATAGTCGATAGCCTCGTTTTTAAGGGCTTTGATCGCATACTGGTTGTAGGCTGTGGTAATGACCACCGGGAAATCCTTGTTGTTGAGTTTTTGGATGAATTGGAAGCCATCCATGGTGGGCATTTCGATGTCCAGAAACAGGCAATCCGGAGTATTGATCTCAAGATATCTGAGGGCTTCAAAGGGGTCGGTGAAGGAGGCCACCACTTCAATTTCTTCACTGAAATTTGTCAGTTCCCAGGAGAGACTTTGCAGCGCCCTTTCCTCATCATCAACCAGTACAGCTTCCAGTTTTGTATACATACGCTCTAGCCAAATCAATATGGTAAGTTAATCAAAATTAGCAGTATAAGCTTAGCTCTACTTTAAAATATGTATAATCTGGGATGATCTGCGTATAGGTGGCCCAAAAACGGCTGCTATTGACATTTTAAAGTAAAATTCTGCAGATCATAGGCTTTATTTTCAAATTCGGGATACTCTTATCAATTTTATAACAGAAATTAAATCAATAGTTAATACCTACTTATAGTTTATTGATTTGCTTTGTGTCATTCACACAAGATTTGATGTCATCCATACAATTAGATAGGGTACATCAAAAACAAGCGCCTAAATTGGTGTGATCAAATTCCCCGAACCGTGATCTGTTTTTTAATAGAACTAAAATCTTTTAGTGATGAAAAAATGTATTCTGTTTTTCGCGCTCTTTGTTCTGGCAGTCATGACGGCGGCTATTTTGGGAGATGAGGAACAGGTAGATCTAATCGAGGAGGTCTCTCAGGGAGAGAAGGAGATGGATCAGCTGATCGCTCAGGGTGGATAGAGGCTTAGAACACCTCAATGCCATAACAGACCACCAATCTTGAACCGTATGAAAAAGAAATACCAGGCCCCAATCGGCATGATAACCCTGGCCGCTATTGGCTTCCTCTTTACTTCTTACGTCCCGCTAAACCCGGACCTATCTGCATTTGATTCAAAAACCGGCACCTATACGATGATCGTTAAGGACCGTTCGGATATAGTAATCAGCGGGGATGTAGTTGGGCGTTTGGAGAAACAACTCAACAGCAAAGGCAAAGTAATGACTTACCTGGATCTTGAATTTAAAGACCAATTCAATCCGGGAAGACCAACACTAGACATCAATATTGGACTGGCTGATGACGCATCGCTATCTGATAAGGTCAGTTTCAGGTTCAAAGAAAATATTGAAGGATTTATCAATGGAATTGAGGGCGCATTTGCTGCGGCCAGCATAGACCGCTGCGGAGAGCTGCCCTATTTTTCTGATCGTGGGAAATTGTTCATAGAGAAGGTGACTGGCGACGCCCTTTTAGGCCGTTTTGAGTTAACCCTTAGTAATTCTCTGGGTCAAACCATTGGATTGAAAGGGAATTTCAACGCGAGCAGGGAATGATGTAAATTTATTAGAGCTGTTAAAGAACCGTTCGACTGACACAAAACCGTGTCTTGTTCATTGAGATAATTTGTCAAACCTTAAAGTGCGATCTCATAGGGAGCCGTGTTTAAAAGACATGCAACTGTTTTAAAAACATTCCCGAAGGCGGAGCCAATTATTGGATAACCAATTCAAAATTTTGATTGGCCTTCTGTTGAATACAGGTTTCGGGGGAACTACCTGCATCTTCAGAACCAATGCAAGTTCTACTTGTTGTACTTCGCCGTGAGGTCGCGCGGTTTGATAAATCACTTATTAATAGACCGAAGAGTATTAAATTTTTGTACTTTTTGGTCTATTTTTTTTGTTCTATTTCCCTGCCGTTTTTTCCAAAAATTTCTGCTTCTGCCAAAGGCAATGGACATCTGATCTGAAGCCACATTTCAACAGAGCGTGTTAAAAACTTTGCCCCTGATTTGCTTAAACGCTCTTTACATTTTGGTAACATTTTTAAATCTTTGTGAGTCCCTACCGCAAGGTAATTTCAACCCAATTTTAACTTATAAAAACGTCTTGATAATGTCAGCAGCCGTAGAACCCATATTACAGGAAAACAAGGATCGATTTGTAATTTTTCCCATTGAGCATCACGATTTATGGGAATGGTACAAGAAATGTGAGGCTTGTTTTTGGACGGCAGAAGAGATCGACCTGCATCAGGACCTATCCGACTGGAACAATAAATTAAATGACGACGAGCGCTACTTTATCAAGCATATCCTCGCCTTTTTTGCCGCTTCAGATGGAATAGTCAATGAAAACCTGGCCGAGAATTTTGTCAATGAAGTTCAGTACTCCGAGGCCAAGTTCTTCTATGGATTCCAGATCATGATGGAGAACATACACTCCGAGACCTATTCCCTGCTGATCGATACTTACGTAAAGGACGAAAAGGAAAAAAATAAACTCTTTAAAGCCATTGAGAATTTTCCGGCTATTAAAAAGAAGGCCGACTGGGCCCTGCAGTGGATCGAGTCGCCCAGTTTTGCCGAAAGGCTGATCGCATTTGCCGCAGTAGAAGGTATTTTCTTCTCAGGGGCTTTCTGCTCGATCTTCTGGCTGAAGAAAAGAGGGTTGATGCCCGGACTCACTTTCTCCAACGAACTAATTTCCAGAGATGAAGGTATGCACTGTGATTATGCCGTGCACCTTCACAACACCCACCTTGTAAATAAAGTCCCTAAAGAGCGTATCACTGAGATCCTGGTCAATGCGCTGGATATAGAGCGCGAATTCATCACGGAGTCGCTGCCTGTTAGCCTTATTGGAATGAATGCCAAGTTAATGACCCAGTATCTGGAATTTGTAACAGACCGGTTGCTGGTTGAGCTGCAGTGCGAGAAGGTATACAACGCCACCAATCCATTTGATTTTATGGATATGATCTCGCTGCAGGGCAAGACCAATTTCTTTGAGAAGCGCGTAAGCGAATATCAAAAGGCCGGCGTGCTTAACAAGGAAAAGGACAACGAATCACAAAAGATCAGCTTCGACGCCGATTTCTGATATACCAGACTAAAATACCCCTTGATACAAGGGGTTTTTCTGATCAATTTTTTAAATGTTAAGCTTTTTAACAAAAAGCTTGGCCTGGACCAATAACTAACTTAAATAAATCTTAGAGGAGCATGTTTGTAATTAAAAGAGACGGCCGTAAAGAACCCGTCATGTTCGACAAAATCACAGCCAGGGTACGGAAGCTGTGTTACGGACTCAGTAACCTGGTAGACCCCGTTAAGGTGGCTATGCGGGTCATTGAGGGATTATACGACGGGGTTACTACTTCCGAACTGGACAATCTGGCAGCGGAGATCGCCGCTACCCTGACTACGGCCCACCCGGATTACGCCAAACTGGCTGCCCGGATCTCGGTGTCCAACCTGCACAAGAATACTAAAAAATCCTTCTCGGAAACCATGAAGGACCTCTATGAATATGTCAATCCGAGAACCGGAAAAAAAGCTCCTCTTCTTTCCGATGAAGTATACGAGGTGATCGCTGCCAACGCAGACCTGCTTGATTCGACCATCATTTACAACAGGGACTTCGGATACGACTATTTCGGGTTTAAGACCCTGGAACGCTCCTACCTGCTTAAACTCAATGGAAATATTGCAGAAAGACCCCAGCATATGCTGATGCGAGTGGCCGTTGGTATTCACCTGGACGATCTGGATTCGGTCATTGAGACCTATGAACTGATGTCTAAGAAATACTTTACACATGCCACACCTACGCTTTTTAACTCGGGCACCCCAAAACCTCAAATGTCTTCATGCTTTCTGCTGGCCATGAAAGATGACAGCATAGACGGCATTTACGATACCTTAAAGCAAACGGCCAAGATCTCCCAGTCTGCGGGTGGAATCGGCTTGTCTATTCATAACATCCGGGCCACGGGATCCTATATAGCAGGAACCAACGGAACCTCTAACGGGATCGTACCCATGCTCCGGGTCTTTAATGATACGGCCCGCTACGTAGATCAGGGTGGGGGCAAGCGTAAGGGCAGTTTTGCCATTTACGTAGAGCCATGGCATGCGGATATCTTTGATTTCCTGGAGCTCAAAAAGAATCACGGGAAGGAAGAAATGAGGGCCCGCGACCTCTTCTATGCGCTCTGGACCCCGGATCTTTTCATGAAGCGTGTAGAGGCAGACGCCGAATGGACGCTGATGTGTCCGAATGAATGCCCGGGTCTCTTTACCAGCCATAGCGAAGATTTTGAAAAATTATACCTCAAGTACGAAGCAGAAGGAAAGGGCAGGAAAACGATAAAAGCGAGGGAGCTCTGGGAGAAAGTGCTGGAGTCTCAAATAGAGACCGGCACTCCCTACATGCTTTACAAGGATGCGGCCAATCGAAAGAGCAACCAGAAGAACCTGGGAACCATACGATCCTCCAACCTCTGTACCGAGATCTTGGAATACACTTCGCCGGATGAGGTAGCCGTCTGTAACCTGGCTTCCATAGCCTTGCCCATGTTTGTTAAAAATGGCGATTTTGATCATAAGGAGTTGTTCAAGGTTACCAAAAGGGTTACCAAGAACCTCAACCGCGTTATAGACCGGAATTACTACCCGGTTAAAGAAGCCGAAAATTCCAATATGAGGCATCGCCCCATTGGCTTGGGTGTTCAGGGTCTTGCAGACACCTTTATCCTGATGAGGCTTCCCTTTACCTCGGACCGGGCCAAGAAGTTGAACCAGGAAATATTTGAGACCCTTTACTTTGCTGCAGTAACGGCTTCTATGGAAGAGGCCAAGCTAGAAGGAGCCTATTCTTCTTACAAAGGCTCTCCCATTTCGAAAGGCGAGTTCCAGCACAATCTCTGGGGCATTAAAGATGAGGAACTGTCCGGGCGCTGGGACTGGGCCAAGCTCAGGAAGAGTGTCCTGGAGCACGGGGTGCGCAACTCCCTCTTGGTGGCACCTATGCCTACGGCTTCCACTTCCCAGATACTGGGCAACAACGAGTGTTTTGAGCCTTATACCTCCAATATCTACACACGTAGAGTACTTTCTGGTGAATTCATTGTAGTGAACAAGCACTTGCTGGAGGATCTGGTAAAACTTGGTCTGTGGAATGAAGAACTCAAACAGGAACTTATGAGGGCAAACGGCTCCATACAGCATATAGATGTCATACCGGACGAGATCAAACAGCTCTATAAAACAGTTTGGGAACTGAGTATGAAGGATATCATAGATATGAGCAGGCAGCGCGGATATTTCATAGATCAAAGCCAGTCTTTGAACTTGTTCATGGAAAACGCCAATTATGCCAAGCTCACATCTATGCATTTCTATGCATGGAAAAGCGGACTCAAAACAGGCATGTACTATCTGAGAACCAAAGCGGCGGTAGATGCTATTAAGTTTACCCTGGACAATACCAAGAAGAAGGAAGTACCTGTAAGTGTGGCGGCCGAAGCGGAAGTTGCGGCTGCGAGTCCTGCCATAGCCAAGGAAATGAAGGTGGAAACCACCCCGGTAAGGGAGCAGCAATTGGAAGCCGAACCGATTTCACCGGAAGAAATGAAGGAATTGATCGCGAAGGCCAAGGAAGGCCAGGCAGATGACGATTGCCTGATGTGTGGTTCCTGAAAAAGTGAGTATGGCCTAATGTAAAGATTTCATTTAGGCATACGAAGTGTTTATTTTTGAGAAACGCCTTGGGCGGATCTATACCCCATCAAGAGATCCGGTTCAAGGTGTTTTTTATGCAATATTGGGCAGATGATTTTTTCAGGTAGTCCGGATGGGTACCTGTCAGAACAAAGTAGGCCGGCCTCTATCGATTCTTAAAGAAGGGTCGAAAAACAAAAGCCGATACAGCCAGAGCAGCTGCATAGATAAATAACAATATAAAATGATATTCCATGATTGGGGAAATTGGAATCTTTCTACTTATATACGCAAAATTTTAAGACTTGGACTACGTAGTTGACAGAAAATATGAACATTTATTGTGAACTACGCATTAAATGAGGTAGAGCGACTATTTTTTTATCAGCTGCTGATAGATAAAGTGGCCAGCAACAAGAAGCACTGCATAAAGGCCGAGAATAAGGTAATAGTAGGTGTCCATATGATATAAGTCGCAGATGGGGTCTGGCTACTTACCTAATAGAACGTTAAGCTCTGCCTAAAAATTACCCGAAATTTGTTAAAAGTCGTAAAATCCTACAAAGATTAGATGTAGTAGGCCGACGGAACTATATGAAATTATCAACCTCCCGATAAGCATCAATCACAGCCTGTTCGCCCTCTTTTCCCGCCTGCGAATTGCCGTGCTCCATCCCCAGGATTCCGGAATATTTTTTCTGATGGATAAACTTAAAGACGTTTTTATAGTTGATCTCTCCGGTTGTAGGTTCCTTACGGCCGGGATTATCACCAATTTGGAAGTAGGCAATTTCATCCCAGCAGTGTTCCATATTGGGGATCAGGTTCCCCTCCTGGATCTGTTGGTGGTAGATATCGAATAGTATCTTGCAGGACGGAGAATCTACTGCTTTACAGATCTCGTAAGCCTGGGGGGATTCAGTGAGAAACAAACCCGGATGATCCCTGAAGTTCAAGGGTTCCAATACCATGATCAAATCATGAGGTTCTAAAATGGCTGAAGCCTGCTTGAGGCTTTCAACAACATGGGCAGTCTGGTAGCCCATGGGCAATTTCAGGTCTACATGCCCGGGCACCACGGTCA
>JBPEXP010000046.1:0-16672 GCA_052031475.1 Flavobacteriaceae bacterium
GACGTATAGGCCAGGAGCTGCTTGCAAGCCTTTGCAATGGCGGTCTCCTGGTGGTTGTTTTCCAGCAATAGCCAGCCCCATCTCAGATGGGCTTCATGGGTGAAGACAGCCGGATCTAAAACAGCTCCCTCCATAGCTGCAAGCAGCTTATTGTCTGAAAACATACGGTGTTTTTCCATGATTCTATTCTGTCCGGTATTGGGCCTTGTCCCTAAAATACAAAAGTGGCCCCTAAAAGGAAATTTATACCTGCCTGCGGGTAGTAACCGGCCCCTTCTATGGTGGTAATAGTCCCGGGATTGCTAAAGTCATCGTCAAAGGTGAAAAAGTAACCGTTGGAGACAAACTTAGCGTCAAAGATATTATTGATCAGGCCTGAAAGAATAATATGCTTGAATATACCCCCGGGCTGCCACTGGTACTGAATATTGAGATCTGTTTGCGAATAGGCATCCAGCTTTGATGTTTCTGAATCTATGTTCCCCATATACTGTTCGCCTACGTATTTGGTCAGCAGGGAGATCTGAAGGTCTTCTTCAGCTAAATAGCTGATAATATTACCTGCTACCACACCCGGTGAAAACGCTATATTGGTATTTCCCAGGTTTTCAAGCTCCCCGTCTCTTTGAAAGAGGAAATCAACATTTTTATTCATGCTCAATGCCAGGTTTGGTTGCCAGATCCAGCGCTTACCGAAAGCAAAACGCCCATCCAGTTCAATGCCCACCCTGTAGCTATCCCCCACGTTGGCACGGAGTGGGGCACCCACGTCATTTAACTCTCCGGTAAGTACCAGCTGATCTTTATATCTCATATAGTAGACATTGGCATTCAGGCTTTTATCAGATGCCAAATGCCTCCATCCCAATTCAAAATCATTTAATTTCTCCGGTCTGGGATTTCCATTTTCGTAGTCGTTCCTGTTAGGTTCCCGCTGGGCGCGGGCATAAGAAAAGTACAGGTTATTGGCGCTGTTCAGGTTGTAGGTAATACCAGCTTTCGGATTAAAGAAATTAAAGCTATCGTCTACCAGGCCGGTCTCCTCGCCATTGGCGGTGTAGGTAACTGCCCTGTATTGCAAATCTCCGAAAAGACGCCATTTTTTTCTTATCAGGTAATTGGCCTTGGCATAGAAATTAAAGTCCGTCTTTTGGGAATCATCTTCGTAGTAGCGATCACGGATCTCGCTATCTGTAGCAAAACGGGCCCAGATAACCTCCCCAAAGTGATCCCCCAGATAATTATTCCAGCCGCCACCCAGGATCAGGTTCCAGTCTGTCTCGGTATACTCGGCGGAAAAAACGGTTCCATAAAAGTTGTTGTCAAGCCATCGCCTTCTGATCAGATCGGTGGTTGTGACAGTTTCGCCATTTACTTCGATTGGTTCAAAACCGTAGGTCTCAAAATCGTCATCTTCCCTGTATTGCTCAAAGAAACCCCGGCCATAGGTATAGTGGAGGCTCAGGTTGGTCTTCCAACGCGGATCTAGCTGCTGGCTCCAATGCAGCTGAAAATGGTCTTGCTTGTAGTTGTCTACCTCATTATCGTAAAACTGCAGCTGTCCGTTTTCATCTGTATACAGCCCGGCGGGATTGAACGTGCGATCATTTTCCAGAGTTTCAGCATCGATCCCAAACCAGGATTGATACGTAATTTCATGTCCGCCGAATAACAAGGCTTTTATCAGGGTCTTGTCTGTAACATAGGCCCCCTGCAGGAAATAAGAATCCAGGTCTGAAGATGCCCTGTCTATATAACCATCAGAACGTATGCGTGAAAGCCTTCCTGCCAGTTCGAACGAATCACCCAAAAGTCCGGTGCTGAACTTTACATTGGCCCTGAAGGTATTGAAACTCCCGGCCGAGGAGGATAGTTGGGCATAGGCTTCCTGGCTGACAGCATCCGTCAACAGGTTCAGACTTGCGCCAAACGCACCGGCCCCGTTAGTGGAAGTGCCCACACCACGCTGAAGTTGTAAATTTTCTGTAGATGAGGCAAAATCGGGCATATTCACCCAAAATGTTCCCTGCGACTCTGAATCGTTATAAGGAATTCCGTTGATGGTCACATTAACCCTGGTAGCGTCACTCCCTCTTACCCGAATTCCGGTATATCCAATCCCCGCACCGGCATCAGAAGTAGTCACTACAGCCGGCAGGAAATTCATCAGTATCGGGATATCCTGCCCCAGGTTGCGGGGCTTGATCTCTTCTTTATCCAGATTGCTAAAGGTAACCGGTATCTCTCTGGTAGCCCTGAGCGCAGAAACCAGTACTTCATCCAAAACGATCTCATCGGCCTGTAAACTATCTGATTTCACATCCTGGGCAGTCAATTGTCCCAGCCAGAACAAGAGGCAGATCCATGGAATAATTCTTTTCATTCGCAAAATTTTTACGAATAAAAGGGGTCATTATTCTTTGTTCTTAGATATTGTGTAAGCGCATAAAATAAACGCTACCCATGGGAAAGATGGCACCATCTGCTGTTGTGGGCCTTCGATGGTTTTCCTCTCGTACCCCGCATCCGGGATACGCGTCCCATCTGTCCGGGTATCCCTAGGCAGCATTACCCGCCCAGGTTCAATGGGTTTAATCTCAGCCCTTCCTAGCTACAGGATTTAATTCAAATCACTGACATCAGAAAAGCACCCCTTTGAGATGGTGCAAAAATAAGACAGGAATATGAATTATCATAGCAAAAGTATAAGGGGGTACTCAATCAATTTACCGGTAAATCAACAAAACCCGGCCACTACCATGCCGTTGCCTGATGTTGTGACTTTAGAAGGTCGTTTACCGTCTTCACGGGATTGAAAGTAACCAGGGGGACTTCTACGAAGACCGTATTCCAATAGGCCATGGCCCCATTCCACAGGCCGGGAAGTTCAAGGGCCTTGAGGGCTTTACCATCTTTTGTCTTGGATGAAATAAAGCCTTGTTTTACATCTACAAAATTCAGCAGATTGTATTTCTCCCCGCGATAATCCCTAACGCCGCAGACGATGTCTACAGGATTAAAATGGGTGGAGCCCTCAAAAATTTCATTCTGACGTCCATCGCTGCGATCTATCTGGGCCGATTCTACGATCTGGAGAGAAATATTTCCATTGCCGTCTTCTATCCAGAAAGGACCGCCTCCCGGTTCGCCCTCATTTTTTACCATGCCGCAAACCCTGATAGGCCTGTTTATCTTATCGCGCAGAATTTCTATTTGTTCGGCAATACTGAAGGCGTCGTAATTATCGGCGAACCGCACATTCAATTCTGATTGAAGAAAGTTCTTTATGATAGTCAATTGCTCTCCATCCATGTCCGGAGCGTCAAGTAAACGGGCATATTCAAAGGCCTTTTGCTGAATGCGGATCAACAATCCGCCCAATACTTCTTTGCTGTGGGCAATTTCAGGGGCAAAGGAGTCTACCACCACATTATCTATATTCTTAATAAATATAATATCGGCATCCTGGTCATTTAAGTTTTCTATGAGCGCGCCATGTCCCCCCGGTCTGAAGAGCAGGGAACCGTCTTCATTCCTGAAGGGTTCATTTTCAGGGGTAACCGCCAGCGTATCGGTAGAAGACTTTTGCTGGGAAAAATTGACCAGAAATTCGGTCTTGGTACGCTCCGATAAATTCTTCTTCAACTGCTGGTAGGTATCGTGGAACATCTCTTCGTGCTGTTCAGAAACGGTAAAATGAAGCCGGGCTGTACCCTTGGATCGCGCGTAGGTTGCTCCTTCCTTAAGATGTTCTTCAAAGGCCGTAACCGGACCCTTCTCGTATTTGTGAAATGGCAAAAGCCCCTTGGGATAGAAATCATAGCGCAATTTATCCGGATCCAGCATCTCCCTGACAAATTCGAGCAGCGTAAATGCCGAAGACGCTGTCTTTTCTTCCAGTCTTTGTTTTACGATCTCATAGAACGGGAAATTTTCCAGTCCCTTGGAGAAGCGAACGATGGCCGGATCGGGCTGGTTGTCAAAATAGTCGTCCTCATTACCGGCTGCCTCAACGGTATCTACAAACTCAAATAAGGCCTTAAACATGCGGGAGGCAGCACCTGACGCAGGTACGAATTTTAAAAGCTTAAAGCGATCTTTATTTTTCTTGTAATGGTTGATCAGGGTCTTTTCCTCAGCCGTGGAAAACTTCAGGATACCATTGCCTTTAACGGCCGGGTCTACCAGGCTTACATAGGGGATCCCCTCTTGAAAGGTTTTGATCTGACCGATTGCTTTTTCCTGGCTTATGCCTTTGGATTGCAATTGAAGGATGTCTCTTTCAGAAAACTGCGTCATGTATTTAAGAGCTTGTCTATGTGTGAAATAGCGGTATTGAAACGGGTGGTTTTGTCTCCGCTTAAGATAACAAAATCTCTTTGATAAACTTCGAGGGCATTTTTAAAATAGTTGAACATCCGTTGGCGCTCATTGGGCTTGTCTCTGAGATCATCCTTTACCCATGGTACATCTATATCGGTCAGTAAGTAGAGATCATAGGTGTTCTGAAGCGCATATTTCTCTAAAACAGGGTCACAGCTCCCCAGATAGTATGCTTCAGAATAAACCTTGGTCTCTAAAAGGTCTGTATCGCATATGAGTAGCTTCTCCGCTTTCCTGGATAATTCATTCTCCAGTCTCATCTGTCCTTCTGCTATGGGCAAGAGGTCTGAAGGCTCACAGGTCTTTTGTTCGCGGTTCCATTTTTCCTGGAGGTATTCCCGTGCGTACTCAGGCACCCATTCTGTGTTGTAGTGCTTTGCCAATTGTCTGGCCAGGGTAGTTTTTCCGGTAGATTCTGGTCCGTAAATAACTACTTTAATAAGGTCTGAGGGCTCTTGTTTAAATTTTTCTTCCATGCGATATATCCCAAAATGGCGATCACTGTGAACAAAAAGTATTGCAGGGACGTAAAAATAAGCCCTTTCACTAAATAGAGCGGTACCGAAATGATATCACCGATAATCCAGAAAGTCCAGTTCTCCAATTTTTTCCTTGCCATCAACCACATGCCCACAAAGAAAATTGCTGTGGTTAATGTATCTACGTAAGCCGTCCAGTTGTCGAACTTATCAAAGGCCAGGTAGACCCCGGACACAAAAAGCACGGTGAGGACAAAGAGTAAAACAGACCAGCGCTTTTCCCTGGCATTCGTTCTGGTAATAGGAATAAAATGAGACTCGTCTACCTTGCGTGTCCAAACATACCAGCCGTATATGCTCATCGAAAAGTAATAGGCATTGATCAGCATGTCTCCCAGCAGGCCAAAAATCCACAGAATGTAGACAAAGATCGCCGTAGAAATTATCCCTGTAGGAAAGACCAGGATATTTTCCCTTTTGGCATACCAAACACTCAGGAAGCCAAATAATACGGCAATCATCTCCAGGGCTATAAGATAGGCTGGTGTGTCCTGGTACTGGCCAAATAGCCAATCAAAAATGAGGCTGATAATCACTCCTATTAGATTTGACCAACTTCATAAGCAAAAGACCGTGTTCCATTTCCTGCATGGTGGTCTTCACTTCTTTTTGAAGTATTCCCATCACCTGGTCGTATTCGCCGTAAACCTGTGTACTTAGAGGGTTCTCAATCACTTTAAGACCGGAAGCCCGCAATTTTTTAATGAAATCTATAACAGGCTCCTCATAGGCATCCTGAAGCGGTGTCAGGGTTAATTCAACTGAAATCTCCATATGTTACGTTCCTTTAAGCGCATAAACGCATGTAAAACCATCAAACTCGAAATAAGACAGCATATAGTGGTTTTCCTGGCCTCCGTAATTGACTACTCCTTTGAACCAGGGGCTTTCCCCAATATCAGACTCCACGTAGATATGCTGCAGAAAACTGAGCCCTTCAATGGAACTGATCTTGTATATTGATTCTTTTGCACCCCAAATTACGGTCAACTTCCTCACAATCTCGTCCGTACTCTTGAAAGGATCTGAAATGTCTAAGGTGGTAAACTTGTGAGCGATCCTCATGATCTTATCTCTTTGCTTTTCGATGTCGATACCAACTTTTTCCCTTTTGCTGACAATAATGCCGGTGTACTGATATGAATGGCTGATAGAGATGTGCATCCCGTCTTTTAAATGGGGTTTACCCAAATGGTCATAATAAAGGTCCTTATCCCGATAACCTTCCAGGTGCATCAAATGCCTGATGCTGAGATATCCCCTGCGATGGAGTCCTGATTTCATGGAAGACACACGGGATTCACTATTAGCTGTCAGTGCGAGTTTCTTTCGCAGATCTTCCTCAGATTCGGTGATCTTCCAGACATAGAGGCGCACATCGGGCGAAATGTGAATAGTTTTATAAAGTGGCATGGGATTTTTAAGGTTATCATTACCTTTGCAACACAGTGTTAGCAGCGGAAATCGAGCTAGCGAATGTAAAAATAAAAAAGATATGCGAACCAAAACTGTCCCATTTGTACCCTATAAAGTGAAAGACCTTTCTTTGGCAGATTGGGGAAGAAAAGAAATTGAACTTGCAGAGGCCGAAATGCCCGGTCTTATGGCACTTCGGGAAGAATATAAGAACCAGTATCCATTGAAGGGCGCCCGCATTGCAGGATGCCTGCACATGACCATTCAGACGGCCGTTCTGATCGAAACCCTGGTGGAACTGGGTGCCGAGGTTACCTGGAGTTCCTGCAATATATTTTCAACTCAGGACCACGCTGCCGCAGCCATTGCAGCAGCCGGTATTCCGGTCTATGCCTGGAAAGGGATGACTGAAGAGGAATTCGACTGGTGTATTGAGCAGACCCTCTTTTTTGGGGAAGAGCGCCAGCCATTGAATATGATCCTGGATGATGGGGGCGATCTCACCAATATGGTTCTGGACAACTATCCCGAACTCACTGCGGGGATCCGCGGCCTTTCCGAAGAGACTACTACCGGTGTACACAGGCTCTATGAAAGATTTAAGAATGGCGTACTGCCTATGCCTGCAATCAACGTGAATGATTCTGTGACCAAGTCCAAGTTTGACAATAAATACGGATGCCGGGAAAGTGCTGTTGATGCCATCAGAAGAGCTACCGATACGATGCTGGCCGGAAAGAAAGTAGTTGTGGCCGGCTACGGGGATGTAGGTAAAGGAACAGCTGCTTCCTTCAGGGGTGCCGGGGCCATTGTAACGGTAACGGAAATAGATCCTATCTGTGCCCTGCAGGCTTGTATGGATGGCTACGAAGTTAAAAAGCTGGAAACCGTTGTGGCAGAAGCCGATGTAGTGGTCACTGCAACCGGCAATAAAGATATTATCAGGGAAGAGCACTTTAAGGCGATGAGGGACAAGGCCATTGTCTGCAATATCGGGCATTTTGACAATGAGATCGATATGGCATGGCTCAATGAGAACTACGGCCACACCAAGGACGAGATCAAGCCTCAGGTAGATAAATACACGGTAGACGGAAAAGATGTTATTGTACTTGCCGAAGGCAGGTTGGTGAATTTAGGATGTGCCACAGGTCATCCCAGCTTTGTTATGAGCAATTCATTCACCAATCAGGTCCTCGCTCAGATCGAGCTGTGGAAGAACCACGGTAAATACGAGAACAAAGTATATATGCTGCCTAAACACCTGGATGAAAAAGTAGCCAGCCTCCACCTTGAGAGGCTGGGTGCAGAACTCACCGAGTTAAAAAAGGACCAGGCAGATTATATCGGGGTCAAAGTAAATGGCCCGTTCAAGCCAGACTACTACAGGTATTAAATTCTGGTCAAAAAATATAAACCCCGCCTTTCAGAAGCGGGGTTTAATTATTAGCTAAAACAGGATGTTTTCATTTGCGACTGTTTTTTTCGTATTTCGTAAAAAAATTGGACTATGACGCTATTTGTAGATATGGATGAAGTGATCGCCGACGCTTATGGAGCACATATTGAGCTCTACAATCGCGAGTTTGGCGCAAATCTTAGTTTGTCTGACTGCTACGGGAAGGAAGTCTGGCAGTGCGTGCCTGAGGAACACCAGCAAAGTGTTCGCAAACACGCAAGCAGAATCGGATTCTTCAGGGATTTGAAACCCATAGAGGCAAGCCGGGAAGTGCTTCGTGAATTGATGGACAAGTACGAGTTGTACATCGCGTCAGCAGCCATGCAATATCCCAATTCACTTAAAGAGAAATCTGATTGGCTAGACAAATATTTTCCCTATATCCCCTGGCAGAACCGTATCCTGTGCGGTGATAAACACATCTTGAACGGAGACATCCTCATTGACGATCGCAGTTATAATCTGCAAAAATTTCAAGGCAGGTCCATTTTGTTTACCTCTCCCCATAATGTGCATTCAAACGGTTTTGAAAGGGCTGAGAATTGGAGCACGGTGGCTGAGTTGTTGCTCTGATGGCCGGTTTATTCTTTTCGGCCTTGTACAAGGATTATTTTTTGACAATAAAAAAACCCGGTCTGAAACCGGGTTTTATATTTTCATATAGTAGTATGCTTTACGCCTCAAACGGATCAATGGAAACATAGGACTTCCCACCAGCTTTCTTCTCAAAGCGCACGATGCCATCTACCTTAGCGTGCAAGCTGTGGTCCTTGCCTGCGTAAACGTTATCGCCTGGAGCGTGTTTGGTGCCTCTCTGACGAACGATGATATTGCCAGCAATAGCAGCCTGACCACCGAATATCTTAACACCCAGTCGTTTAGATTCCGACTCTCTTCCGTTCTTAGAACTACCTACACCTTTCTTATGTGCCATGATGTAATTTCTTTACAATTATTATTTACTCAAAGCCTTGATCAGATCAGCTTTCTTCATGGAAGAATATCCGGTGATCCCTTTAGCTTTGGCCATATCCTTTAATTCTGCTACTGTCTTTGAGGACAGATCTTCTACCGGCTTGGCAGCGGCCTTCTTAGCAGGTGTTTCTGCTTTCTTAGGCGTGGCCTTTTTTGCAGCCGGGGCTTCTTTTTTTGGAGCCTCCTTCTTTGGAGCGGCCTTTTTGGCCTCAGTCTTTACAGCCTCGGGCTTAGCTTTGGCAGCGGCCGGTTTTTTGGCTCCCTTGGCCACAATTCCTTCAATGACAAGTTCTGTCAGATATTGGCGGTGACCATTTTTCTTTCTGTAACCTTTACGTCTTTTCTTTTTAAAGACGATAACCTTATCGCCTTTCAGATGTTTTACGACTTTAGCCTCTACAGCGGCTCCGTCTATAGCCGGGGCGCCAACGGTAATATTTTTACCGTCTTCCAGCAGAAGAACATCGTGAAAACTCACTTTCTTGCCCTCTTCTGCCTGCAGACGATGCACAAATACCTTCTGGTCTTTTGCAACTTTAAATTGCTGCCCTGCTATCTCTACAATTGCGTACATAGCGTGCGAATAATATTATTTATTAAAAATGCCCCGAAGCCAATGACATACTGCCCTCAAAGGCGGGTGCAAATATACTGCTTAATTGCGAAACTACAAGCTAAATAAAAAGCTTTTTAAGAAGACTTACCCTTGGGGTTGTTGGAAGACTTGAACAATTGCATAAAAGTGAGGGTCAGCACGAGGGTGGTGGCCAATCCCATAATAGCTACAGTAAAGAAAACGATGGCCTCAAAATTCTTAAAATCCTTAAACCACACACTTGACAGTTCCTGAAGGAATCCGCTGTTTATTTCGGTGCTGTACAAAGCGAAGAAGGCGGTAAATGCAATGGTGGCCACGAAACCGGTTACCAGGCCGGTTTTAAATCCTTCTGCATAATCAAATTCCGATCCTTTGGCTAGTTTTTGATATTTAATGGCTTCGTAAATTGCAAACCCGGTAATGACCCCATTAAATAGGCTGTAAAAAACGTTGGTGTGCAATCCGAAAAGGGATAAAATCAGGAAATAAGCAATAAGACTACCGCTGGCGGCAATTCCGAACCTGATGGGAAGAGCAAATCGGCTCATTGGCATGTTAATTTTATGTGGCGAATAAAGTTAACAATAATGCTTTATTATCCTATAAAATCTTGTTAAAGAATCTGATCAAAGCGGATGGAGCTTTAAAAAAATTCATAATCTTGTAATACTCCGGCCGGCTGTCCTTTGGCAATCGGAATAATGCTTAAAACATAATTTTTATGAATAAAAATGCCGTCTTCCTTGCAATTATCGGAAGCATATCCATGACTTTTCAGGCCATGGCACAACAGGTAGACTACGAAGAATACGATCTGGATAATGGCCTGCATGTTATACTGCATCAAGACAATTCTGCGCCGGTTGTGACCACCTCGGTCATGTATCACGTAGGTGCAAAAGATGAGGATCCGGAAAAAACCGGTTTTGCTCATTTTTTTGAACATCTGCTATTTGAGGGGTCTGAGAATATAGCCAAGGGAGAATTCAATAAGATAGTAGACTCTAACGGCGGTCGGAACAATGCCAACACTACACAAGACCGCACCTATTACTATGAAACCTTTCCTTCCAATAAACTGGAACTGGGACTATGGCTCGAATCTGAAAGACTCATGCACCCGATCATAGATGAAGATGGAGTGGCCACTCAAAGTGAAGTCGTACAGGAAGAAAGAAGGCTTCGCCTAGACAATGCCCCCTACGGACAATTGGCAGAACAGATGTATAAGAACCTGTTTGAAAAGCACCCGTATAGATGGACGACGATCGGCTCTATGGAGCACCTGGCCAGTGCCACACTGGAAGACTTCAGGGCGTTTAACGAAAAATTCTACGTGCCCAATAATGCTGTGCTGGTGGTTGCCGGAGATATAGATATTGAAAAGACCAAAGAGCTGATTGAAGCCTATTTTGGGCCCATTGAAAGAGGGGCTCCTATAAACCGGCAGACCTATGTGGAAGACCCCATCAGCCAGACCAAAAAAGCCAGTTTCAGGGATCCCAATATCCAGATTCCGGCTATCATCCTTGGATACAGAACACCGGGACAGACTGAGAGAGATGCCTACGTATTGGATATGATCTCGGCCTACCTCAGTGACGGTAACAGCTCCAAGCTCTACAAAAAAATGGTAGACCAGGAAAAGACGGCTGTGCAGGTATTTGCCTTTAACGCCAGCCAGGAGGACTATGGAATGTACCTTATAGCTGCCCTTCCTGTCGGGGATAACACGCTATCAACCCTGACCAGCCAGATTGATGAGGAGATCGTTAAACTGCAGAATGAGTTGATCTCAGAAAAAGATTATCAGAAACTACAGAACAAGTTCGAGAACCGGTTTGTCAATTCAAACAGCAGCATTGCGGGTATTGCCAATTCGCTGGCCCGTTATTATATGTTGTATGACGATACAAGTCTGATCAACAATCAGATTGATATTTATCGTTCCATCAGCAGGGAGGAGATTATGGAAGTAGCCAATAAATATTTAAACCCCAATCAGCGGGTAGAACTCGAATACCTGCCGGCCGATCCTAATTCAAATTAATAGATCTATGAGAAAAGTAATTAGTAGCCTCATTTTATTTCTCACCGCCCTTTCTATTTCGGCTCAGGTTGATAGAAGTAAGATTCCGGACTCAGGTCCTGCTCCTGAAATCAATCTTCAAAGTCCTTATACTTTTGAGTTGCCCAACGGTATCAAAGTTTTGGTGGTTGAAGACTCTAAACTTCCCAGGGTCTCTGTCCAGTTGCTGATAGATAATCCACCCTTTGCTGAAGGGGATAAAGCAGGTGTTTCGGTGCTTATGGGTAGCCTATTGGGCAAGGGTTCAACCAACATTTCCAAGGATGAATTTTTTGAAGAAGTAGATTTTATGGGCGCCAGCATCAATTTTAATTCACAATCTGCTTCGGCGAGCTCGCTGAGCAGGTACTTTCCAAGAGTCCTTGAACTCATGGCCGATGCAGCCATCAACCCAAACTTTACGCAGGAAGAGTTTGACAAGGAGAAAGCCCGACTCATCACCGGCATTAAATCCCAGGAAAATGACGTGGCGGCCATTCACAGCAGATTGGAAAATGCACTTGCCTATAGCAAGCAGCACCCCTATGGAGAATTTCTTACCGTAGCTTCGGTAGAAAATGTTACTCTGGAAGACGTTAAGTCCTTTTACATAGATCATTTCACGCCTGCCAATGCATATCTCGTTGTCATTGGAGACGTACAAAAAGAGGCAGTTGAAGAATTGGTTAGTCAATACTTTCTGGCGTGGGTTAAAGCTTCTCCCCTCGACTTTGGTTTTTCTACTCCATCCAATACTCAATTTACCCAGATCAATTTTATAGACATGCCCAATGCCGTACAATCCGAGATTACCTTGCAAAATCTTGTAAATCTCAGGATGAAAGACGAGGATTACCTGGCTGCCCTTTTAGCCAACCGGATCCTTGGAGGAGGTGCACAGGGCAGGTTGTTTTTAAATCTGAGGGAAGACAAGGGATTTACCTATGGATCCGGATCCAGCCTGGGAAATGACAAATACGCCCCGGCACTCTTCAGTGCCTCTGCAAGTGTGCGCAATGCTGTTACAGACAGCGCCATTGTGGAAATGGTCAGGGAGGTGGAGAGAATAATAAATGAGCCCGTAACCGATGAGGAACTCAGGGATGCCAAGGCTAAATATGTAGGTAGTTTTGTGCTGGCTTTAGAAAAACCTGAAACTATTGCACGCTACGCCCTTAATATCGAGACCGAGGATCTGCCTGAAGATTTTTATACCGGATATCTGGAACGTCTTAATGCCGTAACTAAGGAAGATGTACAGGCTGCTGCTCAAAAATATTTCAAGCTCTCCAACGCGCGGATCATTGTTACGGGCAAAGGCAGTGAAATAGCGTCGGATATTGAAAATATACCTTTTAAAGGAAGAAATATCCCTGTTTTCTATTTTAACAAGGAGGCCGAAAAGATCGATAAACCAGATTTCAGCCCTGATCTTCCCGAGGGTATCACAGTAGGCCAGGTTATTGACCGATATCTTGAAGCGATCGGGGGCAAGGAGAAGATAGCCGGACTTCAATCCCTCAAGCTCGTATACGAAGGATCAGCCATGGGAACTACCATAAAAACGGAAGAGAAAACCACAGCAGGGAAATACGCCCAGACCACCTACATGAATAATAATGCCATGATGGGTGTGGTGATCAAAGAAGAGGATGCCTATATGAAACAGGGCAGTGCTAAAGTTCAACTTCCCGTAGAGATGAAAACAGATCTGTCTTACACTCTTGGAGTCATTCCTGAGTTGGGACTGGCAGGCGAGGAACGCGCCAAATTAACAGCTATAGAATCTGTGGAGGGTCGGGATGCATATAAGATCGAAGTACCAGGAGAGGTAGTGCAAACCAGCTTTTTCTACGATGTGGAAAGCGGACTTAAAGTGAGAGAAAATACTTTGATCTCCATGAATGGTCAGAACCAGAATCAGGACGTTATTTACAAGGATTACCAGGAATTTGAGGGGATCAGGATCCCCACCCTGAAGTTGGGTACGCTTGGCACAGAGTTGCTGGAAAGCCGTTTGCTTGAAGCAGAGGTAAATCCGGCATTTACCGAGGCGGATTTTGAATAAGTAAAATCCCCGTGAAGATTATTTGACCTTCACAGGGATTAACGCTACCTGAGTCCCAAGAGGGATTCTACATTTTTCTTATGGAATTCTCACCGAGGACCACGCCTTTATCTATGGAAGGATTGCCCCTGTAATTGATCTCGGCCTCCCCGTAGGAAGTTACTTTGATGCGGTCTGAGACATTGAGCATGAATTCGCTTTCTCCGAAAGCTGTGATCTTTGCTGCCCGATTAGCAATGCCAAGTGCATTGACCTCACTTTCGCCATAGGCCTTGTATTTTTGATAGTCAATACTGCCTTCTTCCAGCTTTAAATAGCTTTCCCCGTAAATGGAGACGTTAAAATTTGTAAGCTCTACAGATTTCAGCAATACATCTGACTCTCCGTAAATGGTTAATTCGAGGCTATTCTGATCTATCGGACTCTCTAACCTGAACCTTTCATCTCCCCTGACCGAGAGCTTTTTTAACTGGCTGTAAGTTATCCTGGCAGTGATCATCGTCCCATCATACAGATCATAGCGTTCCTTGTAATTGTCATACTTTACTTTCTTGGATTTGGTGTATGTTTTAGCACCATCCAAATAGATCCTCAGAGTGCGGCCATCCACCTCCACGTTGAGTTTATCTAAGGGTACATTGTAGTCTTCAATGACCACCAGTTCATCGTCGCCTTCCACCAAAGTTGCCTCTATATGGGGGCTGATGATTATTTTATCAAAGGAATCTACCTCGAAAATTTTCTCCTGGCCATAAGTAGATGTAAAGGCCAAAGCAGCTATGCTGCCCAATAATAAAATTTGCTTTATTTTTTTCATCCCTGGTTTGTTTATAGTGTTCATTTAAGAGAAAGATCAAATACAGGCAACATTGTTACACTTTAGTGCAATAAATTTATAGTTTACAATAGAGTTTACCGATAAATATCAGCGACTGCTGATCGCAGATCGGGAATCGCTGATCCGTTCGATCCGCTTTTTGTTCACAAGATACACCCCTAGCAGGATGATCAGTGAGGCGAGCAGTTGCCAGAGAGTAAATGTTTCGTTGTCTAAAAGTCCCCAAAAAATCCCGACAACCGGTATCAGGTAAGTTACCGAAACCGAGAATACCGGTGAGGAAATCTGGATCAGCCTGTTGAACATGATCTTGGCCACACAGGTACCTAGAGCACAAAGTATAACCAGGTATCCCAGGGAACTCCAGAAATAGTTTCCAGCTCTGACCTCCTCGCTAAAAGCCTCAGAAACGAACAGTATGACGGTGGCTGCAGGCAGCATACAGGCAAAATTTCCGACGGCTATGGCCATAGGCGGTACTTCCTGAAGTTTGCTTTTAATAATGTTGGCATTGAAGGCATAGCCAAGCGTGGCCAAAATGACCAGGCCGGAATACCAATAATTCTGATCCGGATTAACTTCAACACCTAAAAATATCAACAAGCTGGCACCCAAAAGTCCCACGAGAACACCAACAACCTGCCCGGATGTGAATCGAATCCGGAATGCCAGGTAGCCTATCAAAATAGTGAAGAGGGGTACGAGCGAATTGAGGATAGATGCAATACTACTGTCTATTTCCGTCTGCGCAAATGCGTAAAAGAAAATGGGAAGAAAACTACCTGCGGCTGCGGTGACAGCAATCCACTTCCATTGATGACGGCCGATTTGTTGCATGGACCGGAAACCGATTATAAAGAGGAATAAAGCGGCCATGACTATACGCACGGCTCCCAGTTGCACGGGTGAAAATCCTTCCAGTCCTTTTTTTATCAGGATGTATGACGTACCCCAGATCAAAGAGAGCACAATAAGGTACAGCCATTTCCTGTTCTGTTCGCTCATTTTGCAAAAGTGTCATAATTAGTCCGAATATTTGTCCCGTATTACTAATTTTAGCGCACTTTTAGCATATATCTATGAAATCTAAGTTGATAATAGCAATAGGCGCAACCTTCTTGATGTTCTTGGCCTGTGGTGAAGAAAAGAAAGAAGCAAAAACGACTGGAGAACAAACCCGGATGGAGTATGTCATGGAGATCCACGACCAGGTCATGCCTAAGATGAGTACGATCGGTAAGTTGGTCTCAGAACTAAAGCCCAAGGCAGACTCTACGGAACAGGGATTGAAATATGGTAAAGCTATGGCCGACCTGCAGGATTCCTATAAAGCGATGATGGACTGGATGCAGGGATTTGGAGAGCGCTTTGATTCTGATGAAATACTGAATGGCAAAGAGCTCAGTGAGCAGAAACAGATGTGGCTTGCCGAAGAAGAAGAAAAAGTAAAGAAACTGCGCGACCAGATAAACGGCAGTATAGAACGGGCTGAAAAATTATTGGAAGAAGGTAATTAGAAAGGCAGACGGGTCAGATCTACATTACCACCGCTAATAATAATACCTGCCTTGGCCCCCCTGAAATGATCTTTCTCCCTTAGTATAGCCGCCAGGGCCACGGCACTGGAGGGCTCCACAACTATCTTCATGCGTTCCCAGATCAGTTTCATGGCGGAAATAATTTCGTCTTCTTTTACTCGTATAATACGTTCCACAAAATTGAGGATCAGCGGCAGGGTTTGATCTCCTAAATGTGTTTTTAAACCATCGGCAATGGTGTTGGTTGTCTCATTCTTTTCAATTTTGCCGCTTTGAAATGAACGATAAGCGTCATCTACCTCAAAAGGTTCCGCACCAATGACCCTTGTACCAGCTGCCATGTAATTTGCTGCCAATGAAGTACCCCCTATCAGGCCACCGCCGCCCACCGGAACAATTATATAGTCCAGGTCCGGGTAATCTTCTATGAGTTCAAGAGCAGCTGTTCCCTGACCAATTATGACATCGCGGTCATTGGACGGATGTATGAAGCGTGCCCCTGTATCGCCTGCTACGATGCATGCAGTTTCTTCCCTTGCTTCCACTCTGGGCTCACATTCAATAATCTCCCCTCCATAGCTGCGGACCGCAGCTTTTTTAACTTCCGGCGCATTAGACGGCATAACAATATAGGCGGGTACATTTAATGATTGGGCAGCCAGAGCGAGAGCCTGTGCAAAATTCCCGGATGAGTGGGTAACCACACCGCTGGCCCGCTGCTCCTCGCTTAGCTTTAAGATGGCATGGGTGGCCCCTCTCATTTTGTAGGCGCCCATTCTCTGAAAATTTT
>JBPEXP010000460.1:0-4325 GCA_052031475.1 Flavobacteriaceae bacterium
TCTCAAGATCCAGCAGCAGTTCTTGCTGAACATGGGCGTGTCACTCGCAATCTATCAGGCTTTAACAGACTTAAAAATACCAGGAGTCTCCGTAAAATGGCCTAACGACATAATGTCAGCCTCCTCCAAGATATGTGGGATACTCATCGAAAACATCGTCAAGGCGGGAGCCTTGCGAACATCTATCATCGGGGTGGGATTAAACGTCAATCAGGTAGTATTTGAAGGTCTGCCGCACGCTTCTTCCCTCAGGAATATTACAGCTGAGGAGTACGATCTTTCACGCCTCCTTCAACTTATCATGAATCAAATGCGCCATTACCTGAACGGGCTGAACAAAGATTTATTCGCAGACTACAAAAAAGCCTATGAGGAGGCCATGTTTCGAAGGGGTCTTACCTCCAGTTTCGAATTTCAGGACGGCAGCAGGTCCAGTGGTATTCTTCGGGGAGTGACCGCCGAAGGCAAGCTGGAGGTGGAATTGGAGGAAGGGATTTCCCTGTTTCAATCCAAAGAAATCCGTCTGCTCAATTGAAAGAACCAGTCAATTTTCTAAAGATCGCTGAGTTTTCCGGAAAGGGTCTCCATAAAATTGGTAATGGGATTTTTTACCATCATAGCCATCATGGCGTTGAATTCTCCTTCAAAACTCCACTGAACGTCAGAGCTTTCAGGCCCGTTAGGTTCTATATCAATTTGAAGCGTAAATGGCAGCTTATCGCTTGCCGCTCCGAGAACTACCTTTGAATGAGGGATTTGTTCCTTCCTCTTCAACACTATTTCCGGCATCCCTTTCAGGGCAAATACAAATCGGTCCTCGTCCAGGATCTCGAACTTTGAGACGGACTCTGGCATTAATTTTTCGAAATTCTCAAAATCAATCAGGAATTGATACACTTCCTCATTGCTCATCGAGACTCTTTTCTTTTCGGTTTCTATGTACATGATACTAGGGTTGCCACTCGGCAGGATTTTTTCTCCAATCGAGCAGGAGATTCAATTGATCTTCTTTGATATAGTTGGTTTCTGTTGCCTGTTCAAGCACACTTTCATAATCCGTTAAGGTGTGTAGGGTAACTGCGCGGTTTTTAAAGTTTTCAACAGATACATCAAATCCATAGGTAAAAATTGCGACCATACCTTTTATTTGAGCTCTGGCTTCCTCTAAGGCCGAGACAGCATTGAGACTGCTTTTACCGGTACTGATCAGGTCTTCTATAATAACCACACTGCTGCCGGGTTCCAAACGTCCCTCAATCTGATTTTGTCGCCCGTGAGATTTGGCTTCCGGCCGCACATAGATAAAAGGAAGTCCCAGGTGTTCTGCAACCAATGCGCCTATGCCAATGGCCCCTGTGGCCACGCCGGCAATCACGTCTGGTTTGCCGTAGAGATCTTCCACCTTCCTGGACAATTCCTGGCGGATGTAGTTCCTTATCTGAGGGTAGGACAGAATAATTCTATTGTCACAGTATATGGGTGATTTCCAACCAGAAGCCCATGTAAACGGATTTTCTGGTCTCAACTTTATTGCATTTATTTGCAATAGCAGTTCGGCCGTTTTTGAAGCGGTGTCCTTGTCTATAACCATTCCGCAAATGTATAAAGTTTTCGTTAAAGATGCCCCACTGGTTTTGACGAGTAAACTCTCTGAAACCGTTAACGGACAGTACTTTCTCCTGAACGGAACAGCCATCCAGGATGCCATTGAATCATTGGATAAAAAAAAATTACCGGAAGCCTTCATTTATCATCCCAACGGTGAGGAAATCCTGAGAAAATTCACCAAGAAAATTCCTATGGAAATCGCAGCCGGAGGCGTGGTTACCAATAAGGAGGGCAAGGTGCTTTTTATTTACCGGAACAACAAGTGGGATCTGCCTAAGGGAAAGCTGGAAAAGAACGAAAGTATTAAGGAGTGCGCCCTCAGGGAAGTAGAGGAGGAGACAGGGGTCAAAGGCCTGAAGATCGAAAATTTTCTGGCCACCACCTATCATATTTTTAAGCAGGGAGGCCAGTACCGCCTGAAAGAGGTTCACTGGTACGCCATGAAGACCTCCTATAAGGGACCACTGGTCGGCCAGAAAAGCGAAGGGATCATGAAGGTAAAATGGAAGGGTCCCAGGAAGATCAAAAAAGCCCTGGAAAATTCATATACCAATATCCGGACCTTATTTGAGCATTAGCACTAGGGTAGAGCGATCCTGTAAACAGGATATTGTAAATGCGCAGCTTCGTAGTATTCAGATTGTTTATAGACGTATTCTAATTGGGCATACCAATTTGCTTCAAAGGAAGCGTCATTTGCTTTTCTCGATTCCAGACTGTCTTTAAGCACCGGATTTTCTTTGAGGATTTCAAGGGCCAGGTCTTCAAAAACATAAGGTGAAAATCCTTCTTTCTGCTGTAGTACCGAATCAAAAAAGTTCCAGTTGAAAAAGGAATCCACGGCAGAGGGTTCCAGAGTCTCTATCAGATATCGTATACCTTCCTGGTCGGTAGATATCAGATAATCCCCTTCTTTAAATTCTTTTTCTTCGATGCTGCGGACCAGCCGGGTATTAAAATGAGGATAATGACCTTCATAGGGCGCAGGGCTGGTGTCATAGGACCCGATCCGGTAAGACTCTACCCGGATCAGGGTGTCCTGCTCAAATTGTCTGAAGGCAATCCCGTTCAGTTCCAGTCGCTCTACCACCTGCTCCCATTGTTTGCCAATCACATAAGCAGCCGGAATTTCTATCGAATCTTTGCTTCTGTAGTGATTGAAATAAGGGACTTCAAAGGTTTTCGGTGCGCTGCTTTGATATAGAAGCCTTTGCTGTCCTGTAATTTGGCTTGTGATGGTATCGGCTTGAAATCCCTTAAATTGTAAAGTCCGCACCCGGCTGCTATCTAATTCCCAACTTATTGGATAAAACTCCGCTTGTTGAAGCCTAAGCCAGGCTTGGGCCCGTAATTCCTTAATATTTTCGTGTTCTTTATCGCAGAAGCTGATGATTTGATGCAGGAATTCCATGGTGCCGGCTACTCTTTGATCATAGGGTTTTAGCATGTGACTTTCTATCATCAGACCGATGGTATTCCAAAGGCTCACATAGCCCGTAGAGTAGCGCGGATGATCCAAAAATTGAGCGAATCCCACATTGGGAGGTGTGTTAAATATATTTACGTAGGGGACAAGGGGCCAGTCTGCCTCCTCCATGTTTTGTTCCAGTTCCGGAATCATTTTTTCTTCAATGAACGAACCCAAAGCCCCGCCCATTTTGTTGTGTTGTGTAAACAAATGGCTGAGCACATATTGGTAATCTGCGCCGTTGCTGACGTGTGTCTCCACAAAAACATCCGGTTTTAGTAAATGATAAATCTGGCTGAATGTTTTTGAATTCCGGGTATCGCTCTTAACAAAATCCCTGTTCAGGTCGTAATTTCGGGCATTCCCTCTGAATCCATAGCTTTCCGGTCCATTCTGGTTTACCCGTGAGTGGGAATTTCTGTTCAATGCACCACCCACATTGTAAACAGGGATCGTAGCAACTACAACATTTTCCGGGATCTCCATGCGTTCCAGGGCCAGGTCTCTGTAAAGCATCATGGTGGCGTCTATACCATCGCTTTCGCCGGGGTGTATTCCATTGTTTATAAGGATGATCGTCTTGTTTGCCGCCAGTTTCTGAAAATTGAATTCAGACTCAGGATTAAAGGTCACTATATGCAAGGGATAACCGCTGTCTGTGCTTCCGATAGTTTGAATATTGATTTGAGCAAAGGCCCTGGCGAGTTCTTTGTAGAAGTTGATGCATTCTTCATAGGTAGCCGTTTGCAGACCTTCAGACAATTCAAAAGGGGTGAGAAAAACCCCCGGTTTGTCTTCCGGTTTCTTCTCACAAGACATCGTGATTACCAACATAACCACCAGCCCCATATTCGCTCTAATTCTTCCTACGCACATGCATGTCAAATGTAGACAAAAATACAGGAGACGGCTATTGGGAAATCTTCAAATGATGAAATAAAAGGCGAGGGTCAATCTAAGCCGGCAGGGTAATCTCTTCGATTTCCTTTCTGCGAATAGGCTTGTTTTTATAATCGATAATATGTTCAGTCTGGTCTTTGAAGTAGATCCAGTTCTGTCGATCTGCCGGATCGATAGAGGAGGTAAGAATATTGATACGGATGCGAGTTTGAATAGGGAGGCTGATAAATTCTTCCAGGAACTGCCATCCGTCCATAATGGGCATGTTTATATCGAGGAAAAGGACTTCAGGTACAGCTTCATTGTTTTCCAGCATCCTTTTAATGTCGTCAATGGCTTCTTTTCCGTT
>JBPEXP010000461.1:0-1889 GCA_052031475.1 Flavobacteriaceae bacterium
ATTTTCAGATCGTCAAGTGTTTCAGGGACGAGGACCTGAGGGCAGACCGCCAGCCGGAATTTACCCAAATAGACTGTGAGATGGCCTTTGTAGAACAGGACGACGTCCTGAAGACCTTCGAGGGACTTACCAGCCATTTGCTCAAAGAGATACACGGAGTGGATACCGGCGCCTTCCCAAGGATGACCTATGACGAAGCCATGGTAAAATACGGAACCGATAAACCGGATATCCGGTTCGGAATGGAATTCGGCGAACTGAATCAGGTGGCTCAGCACAAAGATTTCAACGTTTTTAATACGGCGGAACTTGTGGTGGGCATAGCCGTTCCGGGTGCGGCCTCCTACAGCAGGAAAGAAATAGATCAGCTGATCGACTGGGTTAAAAGGCCACAAATAGGGGCCAAGGGCATGGTCTATGTAAAATGTGAGGCCGGAGGTAATTTCAAATCTTCTGTAGATAAATTTTACACTCAGGAAGATCTGGCACAATGGGCCAAGCTCACCCATGCCAGGGAAGGAGACCTTATTTGTGTGCTTTCGGGTGAAGCAGGTAGTACACGTGCACAGCTGAGCGCACTGCGAATGGAAATGGCAAGGCGTCTGGGCCTTCGCAAGAAAGACCAGTTTGCCCCTCTGTGGGTTATAGACTTTCCATTACTGGAAAAAGACGAGGAAACCGGACATTATCACGCAATGCACCATCCGTTTACTTCGCCCAAACCAGGACACCTGGAACTGTTAAATAAAGATCCGGAGGCCGTGCGCGCCAATGCCTATGACCTGGTCCTGAACGGAAACGAAATTGGCGGGGGTTCCATCAGAATTCACGATAAAAAGATTCAGGCCGCCATGTTTAAACACCTCGGATTTACCGAAGAAGAGGCCAGGGCGCAATTCGGATTCCTGATGGATGCTTTCCAGTACGGGGCACCTCCCCATGGGGGAATCGCATTTGGCCTGGACCGTCTTGTAGCAATTCTGGGTGGCCAGGAGACCATTCGGGACTTCATCGCCTTTCCAAAAAACAACAGTGGCAGAGATGTGATGATCGACGCGCCTTCACCCCTGGACGAAGAACAACTGAAGGAATTGCACATCAGAATGGAGCATCCGGGTGAAGAATAACTCGTATGGTCCGAACCATTAATTAATATCTTTAAGGTCTGATGACCGACCTTTACAAGAAACTGATCAAAAGGTTACTGAGATGGAGATACAGGCATATCTCCAGTAAAACTTTTACTCAAATCCTCAGTGTGGTGGTTGGCTTTCTGGCGGGACTGGCTTCCGTGACTCTTAAAAACCTCACCTACTTTATAGAATCCCTGTTGGAACGGGGAATCATCTTTTCAGACAATCAGCTCTATTTTATTATCCCCATATTTGGCCTTACCCTGGTCTATCTCTATGTCAAATACGTTCACAAACAACCTCTGGAACACGGCATTTCTTCGGTATTGTTCGCGCTTTCCAAGAAAAAAGGGGCCATGGGGGTCAAACAGATCTATACCCCGCTGATCACTGCACCACTAACGGTAGGCTTTGGTGGATCAGTTGGACTGCTGGGGCCGGCTGTTGCCTCAGGGGCTGCCATCAGCTCCAATTTTGGCAAGTTGTTTCACATAAACTCTAAGACCCGTTCGCTTTTAATGGCCTGTGCTTCGGCTGGTGCCATTGCCTCCATATTTCAATCGCCCATCGCTGCCATCGTCTTTGCTGTGGAGGTCTTCAGCCTGGACCTGACCATGATCTCTGTCCTGCCTCTCCTACTCGCATCTATTTCGGGAGTTCTGACCTCTTATTTCTTCCTGGGCGATGAAACGCTTTTTTATTTTTCGGTGACAGAACCCTTTCAGATCAAGGACACCCTTTTCTATGTTCTGCTTG